>JAFGOJ010000090.1 GCA_016926575.1 Anaerolineae bacterium
AAACCTGCGGGAGGGTGGGCATTTTCTGCCCTTTGTGGTGGCCGGGCCGCTACGCGGCCTAAGGCCGTGGCGACTGCTCCGAAAATAGCCTGCAGCTATTTAGAGCGGGTTTCTAACCCGCCGGCCATCCATCTTCACCCCAACTCCGGTTGTTGGTAAAAGAACGTATTCAGGGCCAGCGTGGCGGCCCCAATGATCCCAGCCTGTGGCCCGAAGCTGGCCGGTTTGATCTGTACCAGGTCCCCCAGATTGGCGAACGTGCGCTGGCGCATCGTCGATTCGACCGCGGGCAGCAGCAGGTCGAGGCCCTGCGAAAGAAAGCCGCCCAACAGAATCAGTTCGGGGTTGAAGACGTTGACCAGGTTTGCCAACGCAATGCCCAAATAGCGTGCGCGGCTCTCCAATAAGGTCTGCACCGTGGCGTCTCCCTGGCGCGCGGCCGCGAAGATACATTCGATCGGCGTGCCCCCGGCCTCGCGCATACAGGCCGCCAGGGTGCCGTTGGGCTCCTGCTCCGCCAGATGGTGGGCGATGTCGACGACCACCGGTTCGGAAATCAAAGTCTCCAGGCAGCCGGTGTTGCCACAGCGACAGGCCGCACCGCCTTCAGGGATGATGGTCATATGCCCGATTTCACCCGCGCCCGCGCCGCTGCCGCGGTAGACCTGCCCGTCTACCACGAAGCCGGCCCCCACGCCGATGCGCGCGTAGACCAGGGCCATCGTGCGCACGTCCCTACCTGCGCCGAAAAACGCCTCGCTTAGGGTCATCGCGCGGACGTTGTTGTCGACGGTCACCGGCAGGTGCGTGCTGTGGCGCAGCAGACGCTCGATCGGGACATCGTGCCAGCCCAGGTTAGGAGCGAAGACGTTGACGCCGGTGTGCGGGTCGACCAGGCCGGAAGCCCCCACCCCCACGCCGACGATCCTCTCGCGCGCCACGCCGCTCTGCTCGATCACGCGCTCGACGAGCTGCGCGACCTCGTCGAGCACAGCATCGGCGGGCTGGTCGAGCGGGTGGTTCCAAGAGATGGAATGAACGGGAGCGGCGTACAGATTCGCCACGGCCGCGTGGATGCGCCCCACGCCGATGTGGACACCGATGGCGTAACGTGCCTCCGGCACCAGTTGCAGTGCCGTGGGCGGGCGCCCCACGCGGTGGCGGCTCTCGGTCTCCACAGCCCCGCTCTCGACGACGACACCCTGCTCGATCAACCCCGCGACCAGATTCGTGATCGTCGTGGCCGAGAGTCCGGTCAAGTGCGCCATCTGAACACGCGAGGGGCGCTCGTTTTGAAGCAGGGCGAACAGGATAGCGGTCAGATTTTGGGTTTTGACCGTTGCAGTGCTGCTGCCCGAGAGATTCTGCCAGGTCGACACTGCGGATGTGCCTCGAATGCGCCGGATTAATTAATCAACTGTAGAAATTAAATACGCTTCTATTATATCGATTTTGATCCGGTTTGTCAAGGCACCCCCGCATCCCCATTGGCGATTTCTGCGCCAGAAGGTATAATGACGCTATGAACACATGTACGCTTGAACTTACGGCAATGGCACACGGCGGCGCGGCGCTCGGCCGCCACGAGGGCAAGGTGGTCTTCGTCCCCTACGCCCTCCCCGGCGAGACGGTGCGCGTCGACTTGGCCGACGATCAGGGGCGCTTCACCCACGCGCACCTCTTGGAAGTCCTGCACCCCTCGCCCGACCGCGTCCCGCCACCGTGTCCTCACTTTGGCCCGCACGGCTGCGGCGGCTGTCACTGGCAGCACGCCCACTACGCGGCCCAGTTACGCTACAAAGCCGAGGTGGTCGCCGACCAACTCGGCCGCCTGGGCGGGTTCACCGATCCGCCGGTGTTGCCCACGCTCCCCGACCCGCACGGGTGGGGGTACCGGAACCAGGCGCGCTTCCACTTCACCTCCGACAACGAGATGGGCTTCTACGCTGCCGGCAGCGACCGCATCGTGCCGCTCGACGTGTGCCCTGTCCTCCATCCTACTCTGGCCGACCTCTTCCGTGCTCTGGAGCTAGACGTCCCCGGGCTGGAGGCGCTGACGCTGCGCGTCGGCGTCAACACAGGCGAGCGCATGGTGGTCTTCGAGATGGCCGAAGACGCGCCGCCGGGCCTGATCACCGACCTGCCGATTTCCTGCGTGTTGCTTCTCTCCGACGGCCAGCACGTCAATCTGGTCGGCAACAACCACATCCTGGAGCGCGCGTCTGGTTTCACCTACCGCATCTCCGCGCCATCGTTCTTCCAATCCAACACCGCCCAGGCGGAGGCGCTGGTCGATCTGGTGATGGGCTATCTTGACCCGCAAGAGGACGAGGTGGTGCTGGACGGCTACTGTGGGGTGGGGCTGTTCAGCTTGCCGCTGGCCGAGGCCGCCGGGCTGGTGATCGCCGTCGAATCGCACGCCCCGGCGGTGGAGGATCTGCTCGAAAATAGCGCCGATATGGAGAACGTGCAGATCGTCGAAGGGCCGGTCGAGGCGGTGCTGGCCGATCTGGACGAGCCGCTGGACGCGGTCGTGGTCGATCCGCCACGCACGGGGCTGGGGCGAGAGAGCGTGCGCGGGATCGTCGCCGCCGGGCCGGCGCGTATCGTCTACGTCTCCTGTGACCCCGCCACCCTGGCGCGCGACGCCCAGCAGTTGACGGGAGCCGGCTACCGCCTGGTCGAGGTGCAGCCGGTGGATATGTTCCCCCAGACGTACCACGTCGAGACGGTGAGTTTGTTCGCTAAGAGCCCGTAGGGGGCGGCGGGTTGGAAACCCGCCCTACTATTTTCGGAGCGACGAAGCGCGCGGATCGTCGCCGGAAGCATTCACGACCCCCGTCCCGGTGAAGGGCACGAAGGCCACACCGCCCATGTTGTACGCGCGCAGCTCGCCGTCGGGCTGCTTGACGAACTTCCACAGCGTCTGGTACCCGCCCGGCGGGCCGATGGGGATGACCATGCGCCCGCCGACCGCAAGCTGGGCCACCAAGGGCGACGGGACGTGGTCGGGCGCGGCGGTGACGATGATGGCGTCGAACGGCGCGTGCTCTTCCCAACCAAAGTACCCGTCGCCCTGTTTGCAGTGGACGGCGTAACCCAGTTCGTCGAGTCGCGCGCAGGCCCTCTCGGCTAACTTAGAGACCACCTCGACCGAGTACACATCGACGTCGGGGATCGCCGCGAGCACGGCGGCCTGGTAGCCGGAGCCCGTCCCAACCTCCAGTACCCGGTCTCCCGGTTGCAACGCCAACAACTCGGTCATCAGAGCCACGATGTAGGGCTGGGAGATGGTCTGGCCGTACCCAATCGGGAGAGGGTAGTCGCCGTAGGCCCGGTCGCGCTGCTCCTCCGGCACGAAGAGGTGGCGCGGGACGGCCTCCATCGCATCGAGCACCCTTTCGTCGTCGATTCCCCGGCGTCTGATGATATCGAGCATGGAACGATCCTTCTATCGTCTGTGTTGTTTTCATTCTATCGTAACTGCTCAAGCTGTGCGCCTGGCAGTTACAATCTTGGCGCGTCGAAGGGAGAACTGGGGGGTTTGCGGGCGGCTTCGCCGCCCGCAAACCCCCCACTCCCCCTTTCTGCGGCAGTAAAAGCAACTGCGAAGCGTAGCTGAGCAGTTACATTCTATCATTTTCTACGCGCGATTGCAACAGGATGCGTTTGTTCGGGTGTATTTGCTCCTGGGGGCAGTCAATTAATTTTGTAACCGTTCAGATGGGGTCATTGCGAGGGCGCGTAGCGCCCGAAGCAATCTCCGTGATCGATCTTGGCCTTTTTCGTGTCAATTCGTGTGAATTCGTGGCCGGTTTTTGCCGTTGCCCCCAACAACCAATGCACCCCGTTCGTTCCGTGGCCCGAAACTTGCTCGCGGGGCCAGAATGTGGTATGCTGAATTCGTATCTGGAGGGAGGGTGTGACGTGAGAAAGGAAGCTTGCCTCGTCCGTCCACTGCACGACGGCGCTGTTCAGTGCCTGGTGTGCGACCACGCCTGCGCGATTCGCCCCGGCGAGGTCGGTAAGTGCGGCGTGCGCTACAACGACGCCGGCACGCTCTACCTGATGGTCTACGGCCGCGCCGTCTCCATCAACCTGGACCCGGTCGAGAAAAAGCCGCTCTTCCACTTCTTGCCCGGTGGCGATATCCTCTCGATTGGCACGCTGGGCTGCAATTTTCGCTGCGCTTTCTGCCAGAACTGGAATATCTCCCAGCGCCATTGGGCCGACGGGCACGACGCCCGTCTGGGCCAGGTCGCTCTGCCGAACGATCTGGTCGGCACCTGCCTCCAGCGCGGGGTGAACATGATCGCCTACACCTACAACGAACCGACGGTCTTCTTCGAATACACCTACGACACGGCCAGGCTGGCACACGAAAACGGCATCCGCAACGTCTACGTCTCCAACGGCTTCATGTCCCAGCAAGCACTGGAGATGATCGCGCCGTATCTGGACGGCATCAACGTGGACCTGAAAGCTTTCAGCAACGATTTCTACCGCGAGCAGTGCGGGGGACGCCTGGAACCGGTCAAACGCAACATCCGCACGATCGCTCGGGAGACCGACATCTGGATCGAGGTCACCACGCTGCTCATCCCCGGCCTGAACGACAGCCGTGAAGAGCTGACAGCGATGGCCAACTGGCTGGCGGAGGTCGATCCGGATATGCCCTGGCATATCTCTGCCTTCCATCCCGACTACCAGATGACCGACCGGCCGCCCACACCGCCCGCGTCTCTGCAACAGGCCTATCAGATCGGCAAGGATGCCGGGCTGCGGTACGTCTACGTGGGCAACGTGATGGACCAGGACCGGAGCTCCACATTCTGCCCCCAATGCGGCGAACTGCTCGTCCGCCGCTCCTGGTACGCCGTCCAGGAGCTCTGGAAGAAGCGGGGAACGTGCCCGCAGTGTGACTACGAAGTTGCAGGTGTATGGACGTAGAAGGAGGTCCGAGATGCCTGTGAGACAACCTGCCGTTGCCGGGCGGTTCTACCCGGCCCGCCGCGCCGACTGCGTGCGAGACATCGAATCGTATCTGCCGACCGTTCCGCCGGCCGACCTGCCCGCGCGCATCGTCGCCGGCGTCGTGCCGCACGCCGGCTGGGCCTTCTCCGGCGCGACCGCGGCGCGGGTCTTCGCCGCCATCCGCTCCCAGTTCGTCCCCGACACGGTGGTGCTCTTGAGCGCGATGCACAGTTGGGGCGCGATGCGGCCCGCCGTCTACGCCGACGGGGCGTGGGCTACCCCCCTGGGCCAGGCTCCCATCGACGCAGCGCTGGCCCGGCTCGTGTTGGACGAGGGCAGAGGCCGGCTGGTCGACGCGCCGGAGGCCCACGCCAACGAACACTCGGCCGAAGTGCAGGTGCCTTTCATCCAATACCTCTTTCCCGACGCGCGCATCCTGCCGGTACTGGTTCCTCCCGATGCCCAGGCCGTCGCAGCGGGAAAGGTCATCGGGCGCGCCATCGAGACGTCGGGGAAGGCCGCCGTCGTCGTGGGCACGACCGACCTGACGCACTACGGCGCGCAGTTCTACGGCTTCGCCCCCGCCGGCATCGGCGACTCCGCCCTGGAGTGGGCGCGCGAGAACGACCGGCGCATCATCGACTTGATGCTCCAGATGGACGCCGAGGAGGTGGTCGACGAGGCCCACGTGCACCACAACGCCTGCGGCGGCGGGGCCATCGCGGCCGCCATCAGCGCCGCGCAGGTGCTGGGAGCCGATCAGAGCGCGTTGTTGGACTACACCACCAGCCACCACGTCCAACCGCACGGCCCGGCGGCCAACTTCGTCGGGTATGCCGCCGTGGTGTGGGGCCACAGTTAGGAGGAAAGATGCCGCTTTCAGCCGAAGACCGCCAATACTTGCTGACGTTGGCCCGCCAGACCATTGCCGGGGTGCTGCAAGGCCAGGGCCCGCCTGCGATTGCCCTCGACGACCTCTCGGACAGCCTGACCGCCCCCGGCGCGTCGTTCGTCACGCTGACCATCGACGAGCAACTGCGCGGCTGCATCGGCTCCATCGAGCCAAGCCACCCGCTGGTGCTGGACGTGCGCGAAAACGCCATCGGCGCGGCCTTCCGCGACCCGCGCTTTCCCCCGCTCACACTGGGAGAACTGCGCCGCGTGCACATCGAAGTGTCGGCCCTCACGCCACCCCAACCGCTTGCCTATACCGACGCGGGTGACTTGCTGGCGAAGCTCAGGCCGCACGTCGACGGCGTCATCGTCCAACGCGGTTGGCAGCGGGCGACGTATCTCCCTCAAGTGTGGGAGAAACTGCCCGACCCGGTCGAGTTTCTCAGCTCGCTGTGTATGAAGGCCGGGCTTCCCCCCAACGACTACCACCGCCCGGGTCTCGAAGTCCTGACCTATCACGTCGAAAAATTTGAGGAGACGTAATGAACCCGACGGCAGATTACCCTGTCCACGCGTTGCTCGACGATGCCATCGCCGCCGAACATGCCGCGCAAGCACTCTACTTGGCCTTTGCAGAGCGCTTTTCCGATCCGCCGGAGGTCGCCGAGTTTTGGCGCTCCCTGGCCAACGACGAGCAGTTGCACGCCGAGATGCTGAAAAAGGTGCGCGATGCTCTCCCGCCCGAACGACTGGCTGCCCCGGCCGATCCCGAGGCAGCGCACAAGGCCCGTCAGCTCTCCAACCTCATCTCTGAGGATGCCATCGAGAAGACGCAGTCGTTGAAAGCGGCTTATTGGCTGGCCCACGATCTGGAGAGTTCGGAGGTCAACACCATCTTCGATTTCATCCTGACGCAGTTTATGGACGACGAGACGCTGAAGGCGTTCGCCCTGGCGCAGCTCCAGGACCACGTCGCGAAGTTGATGGAGCCATCGGCGCTCAGGGACCTGGTCTGGCACGAGGGACTGGAAGAATAGCACGGTACGTTTGCTCTCGATCTGACAATGAAAAACCAGGGCCTTCGAACCGATGTCACTGTGGTGGTAGGCGCGCGATTGAATCGCGCGCCTACCACCACCAGGTCCGTGACCCGGCGGTGGCGCGGGTCGTGGACCCGCGCCGAGCGGGCGTCACGCTGGAAGCGTGACCTACATTTTCGCCTATCGGCTGTGAGCGCAGCGATCCTGTTGTTTCTGATCCTTCTGACCGGCTGTATGGGTTGCACGGCCCAGACGTCGCTCTCTCCCACGCCGATCTCTACGCTCACACCCACAGCCCCCCCCACTTCCACGGCTACCGCTACGCTTTCTCCTTCAGCTACGCCCTTACCATCTCCCACCGCAACGGCGACGCCCTCGCCCGCCGCTACGCCCCTCCCCCCCCCCCCCCCCCCCCCCCCCCCCCCCCCCCCCCCCCCCCCCCCCCCCCCCCCCCCCCCCCCCCCCCC
>JAFGOJ010000496.1 GCA_016926575.1 Anaerolineae bacterium
CTAGTACAAACTATCTACGTCCTGAGCGGCGGCCTACATATTCTTGCAGGCGCAGAATCGGCATTTTGCTCGATGACAGGCTGTTCGGGATGTGATAAAGTAGGGTCAATTCAAGAGCCAGTTAAGGAGGAACAAGAAATGGAGACGTTCGCATTGACGGTCAAGTTGGTTATGTTCTACGGGTTGGAAGTTTTCGTCATCGCCGCGCTGGGGGCGACGCTGGTGTTGGGAATCTACCAGTTGATCCGGCAGGCCATCGGCCGGTTCAGCGTCGATACGCAGACGGTCACCAGCGCGGTCCACAAGGACTAGACGCTTCGGAATAACGGGAGGTATGGAGATGAACGCCCTTTTCCTGACGGTCAAGTACGTGCAGTTGTTGGTCGTTGAGATGTGCGTCATTGGCGCAATGATGGGCATCGGCATCTTGGGCGCAGTCGAGCTGGTGAAGGCCAAGGTCAGCGAGGCCCACCGCACCGACCAGGTTTCCCTGCACCGCGTATAGATGCGACCACAGCACCGGCCCACAAAAAAGCCACCCGAGGGTGGCTTTTTTGTATATTAGAGGTAGCCGCTCAGCCACGCTTCGCAGTTACCTCACTTCGCCGCGAAAGAGGGGGAGCGGGGGTTTTGCGGGCGGCTTCGCCGCCCGCAAAACCCCCATCTTCTTCATTCAACGCGCCAGGCGGGTAACTGCCAGGCGCACAGCCTGAGCAGTTACAGTTCGACAATGGCGCATTTGGCTCGGAGAAGTCATCGCAAGCCGCCGCAGGCGGCGAAGCGATCCCCTAGCAGCGTCTTAGGGATTGCCCCCGATTCCTCGGGGACAGGCTTCGGGCGCTTCGCGCCCTCGCAATGACCCATCGGTGAGTAGCGGATTAGTTTCACGCTAATGTGACATTCACATTAGTACAGGATTCCTATTGCTAAAGAGGGCATGAACCTTTATTATATAAATGAGGCTACTGGGTAGCGTCGTAGTTCAGAGTCATCACATGGGAATAAGGAGTAGTAAAATGAACCCACAGGCCATCAGGAAAATAGCGAATCTCTTTATCGTATGCGTGCTGTCGATGGGGACGTTGGTCAGCTCGATGGCCGCGGCCTCGCCGATGGTGAGCGTCATCGTCAGGAGCAGCAGCGTTGACGACGCCACCGCCGCGGTGCACTCTCACAACGGTCAGGTCATAGCCGACATCGATCTCATCGACGCCGTCGTGGCCCGCGTTCCTCAGAACCGCGTCGACCTACTGAACGATATGGCCGGGGTCAGCGTGACCCTGGACTTCCCGGTCCAATCGGCAGGCGCGCAAGTTGACGTCGAATTCGCCAAGAACATCGGCCTCTCCGAAGTCTGGGAGGCGGGCGTTTTGGGCGAAGGCATCACCGTCGCTATGATGGACAGTGGCGTCGACCCCTCCTTCAACGGCTTGCGCATCGGCCCCGACGGCGGCAACGACCGGCTGCTGGCATACTACGACGCGATCAACGACGAACTCTACGAGCCAAACCACCTGATGCAGTCGCCGGGCGATCCGAATGGGCACGGCACGCACATCGCCGGCATCATCGGCAACAGCTTCTACGAGCAGCAAGACGACGAGTACCGCGGCGTTGCACCCGCGGCCAATCTGGTGGCCGTGCGCGTGCTCAACGAGTACGGAGAGGGCGCATACTCCGACGTGCTGCGCGGCCTCGATTGGGTCGTCGACAACAAGGACACCTACGACATCCGCGTGCTCAACATCTCGATGTACGCCCTGCCCGTCGCACCTTACTGGGTCGACCCCTACAACCTGGCCGTGATGGCGGCCTGGGAAGCCGGCATCGTGGTCGTGGCCAGCGCCGGCAACGCCGGGCCGGATCCGATGACCATCGGCGTGCCGGGCAACACCCCCTATATCATCACCGTGGGCACGTTTACCGACCATTACACCCCCGCCGACTTCAGCGACGACTACATCCCGCCCTTCTCCGCCGCCGGCCCCACCTTCGACGCCTTCATCAAGCCCGACGTGATCGCGCCCGGCGCACACATGGTCTCGCTGATGCCTCGGAATGCCCAACTTAACGACCTGTACCCCGACAACCGCCTCAACGGCCGCTATTTCACCTCCTCGGGCACCTCTACATCGGCCGCTGTGGTCTCCGGCCTGGTCGCGCTGATGCTCAGCGAGGACCCTGACCTGACCCCCGACGAAGTCAAGTACCGCCTGATGAACACAGCGCGGCCTCAATTCGACGAGGAAACCGGCACAGCCGCCTACAGCATCTGGCAGCAGGGTGCCGGCCGCGTCTGGGCCCCCGACGCCGTGTTCACCGATATGGAAGGCGCAGCCAATGCCGGGATGGATATCTCCCTCGATCTGGCCGGCGTCGAGCACTACTGGGGCTGGACGGTCTACGACACGGACGCTGAGGAATTCACCGTCAACGGCTACACGAGCTGGTCTGACGGCTATACCAGTTGGTCGGGTGGCTATACGAGCTGGTCCGATGGCTACACCAGTTGGTCCGACCTGACGAACTGGGCCGGCAGCTTCTTCACCTGGGCCGACGCCTACACGAGCTGGTCCGACGGCTACACCAGTTGGTCCGGCGGCTACACAAGCTGGTCGGACGGCTACACGAGTTGGTCCGATGGCTACACCAGTTGGTCGGATGCCTACACCAGTTGGTCAGGCGGCTTCACGAGCTGGTCCGATGGCCTGACGAGCTGGTCGGACGGCTTCACAAGCTGGTCGGACGGCCTGACGAGCTGGTCCGGTGGCCTGACGAGCTGGTCGGACGGCTGGACAAGCTGGTCGGATGGCTGGACGAGTTGGTCGGATGGTTACACGACCTGGTCGGGCGGCTACACGACCTGGTCGGGTGGCTACACCACCTGGTCGGGCGGCTACATGAGCTGGGCCGGTGGGCTGCCGGGGGTAGATTGGTAGCTCTGCCGAAGCGGTAACAACTCCTATTCCCTGTGATATGAAACCGGGGGGCTTTTGCAAGCCCCCCGGTCGATTTGTGGGTAGAACCCCGCGCTACGCCATCTGGGCGAGCTGCTCTTCCGCGAGGCGCAGGTCGGCCATCGCCCCCAGTTGGTGGAAGATCAAGCGCGCTTCGTTGAGCTCTCTGAGCGCCTTTTGAGGCTGCCCCATCTGTAGTGCCAGCAGGCCGTTCCAGTAAGCCGCCCGCCCGGTCTCCAACTGTGACCCACGCTCTCGGAAAATCGTCGCGCTGTGCTCCAAATGCTGGCGGGCCGCCTCCAAGTCACCACGAGCCTGGGCAATGCGCCCGATGAGTTGTTCGTGCCGCCCCCACTCGATGGACTCTTTCTCGTCCGGTCCGGTTGCGTTCTCCAACAGCTCGTAACACAGCCCCGCCTGTTCTTCGGCAGCGTCCAGTTGCCCCTGGGCCACGTACAGCCGCCCCAGCAGGTAGCGCGCGTCGATCAGGTTGACGTTCGCCCGCGCGCCTGCTTCTGCATACATCGGAATGGCGGTGGTGAGATGGTGCTGCGACGCGTCCCACCGCCCCTGCAGGAGGTACAGCCGCCCTAGGTTCATGTGGGTTTGAGCCAGTTCGTAGGGATACGCGACGCGCTGGAAAATGTCGAAGCTGCGCTTCAAGTTTTCCTCAGCTTTGGACCACTCGCCGCGGTCGGTGTAGAGCACGCCCAGGTTCGTCGTGGCCTGGGCCAATCCCTCGATCTCGCCGATCTGTTCCAGGCGTTCCACCGCCAGCTCGTAGTTCTCCAACGCGCCATCCCAATCGCCACTGGCCCACTTGAGCTGAGCCAGGTTGTTCAACGAACGGGCATAGCCCACCAGATCGCCCTGGCGCTGGCGGACGTCCAGCGACTGTTCGACGCACGTGGCGGCGTGGGTGTAGTCGCCGCGGTAGAAGTGGACGCCACCCAGCCGGTTCAAGATGGAGGAGAGCACGCGGTAGTGTTCCGTGCCCTGCACCAAGGCCAGCCCCTTCTCCAGCCATTCCTGGGCCTTGTTCAAATCGCCCCGGCGCAGGGTCAGCCATCCGATTTCGGAGTAGACCTGGGCGCGGAGCTCAGGGACGGCGGCTTCGACGCGGTCGAGTTGGAACAGCGCCTGGCGCTGCCAGCCCTCGGCTTCTTCCAAATTGCCGCGCTTATCCCACACCTGCCCCATTTTGAGCATCACCTGCGCCTTCGCTTCGAACGTCGCGCCGGCCCAGTCGTCGAGCGCGGCGCGGTAGCAAGCGATGGCCTCGTCGTATTCGCCGATGTGCTGCTCCACCTGGCCCAGGCCAATCGCCGCGTTCCAGCGTTCCGCTTCGTACCCGCTCAGGTGCTGCGAGAGTTGCAGCGCACGGCTGTAATACTCGATCGCTTCGCGGTTCGCGAAGCGATCCATCGCGCGTTGCCCGGCTTGCAACATGTAGTGGAGCGCTTTCTCTCGCACGCGGGCGCGGTCGTAGTGAAGGGCCAACACCTCAACGTAGTTGTCCAATTCGGCCGCGTAAATATGTTCGATGCACTCGCCCACAGTGCGGTGCAAGTCGGGCCGCCGGCTGCGCAGCAGACTATTGTAGATGGTCTCCTGGGTGATGATGTGGCGGAACGCGTACACGTGGCGACCGGCCTCCACGCGCTGGACCAGCAACCCCAAATCCGAGAGGCGCTCGATCGCCGGCAGCACATTCCCAGACCCGTGCAGGCGGCGCTCGACTTCCTCCAACAAGTGGGCAGAAAATTGCAGCCCGATGACGGCCGCGCTGCTGAGGATCAAGCGCAAGTCTTCGGGCAGCCGGTCGACGCGGGCCATCATCATCCCGTTCAACGTAGCGGGTACCTCGACAGTCTCCAATTGGACCACCGAAGCCACCTGCCACCTTCGATCCCCCAGCTTGAGGATGTCCTTTTCGATCAACATCCGCACGAATTCTTCGATGTAGAATGGGTTGCCTTGCGCGCGCGCCAGAATAGTCTCGATCAATTGCTCCGGCAGGTCGCTCACGTCGACCAGGTGGGCCAAGAGGGCGCGGCTGTGTTCCGGCGACAGTGGGTTCAGCTTCAGGTGCAGAAAGGCCGGAACCTCCAGCGGCACCAACGGCAGAGGCAGCACCAGGTCGAGGGGTTTGTCGGGCATCGGCCGGGTGATGACGCAGATGAAAACAGCCGCGTCTTGGGTCACGTTGATGAGCGCGTACAATAAATCCCGCGAGAGGTCGTCGGCCCAGTGAAAGTCGTCGAGGATCAGGATCACCGGCCGCTGGCTCGCCTCGCCAAGCAGCCACTCGCGCATCGCCAGCGTGGTCAACTGTTTGATCAGCTCGGGTTCCAGATTGCGAAAGGCGGCCTGTGCCTCTTCGGGGGAGAGCCCACCCAAGACCTGCATCAGAAACGGCCGCAGAGACGGCGTCACCAGAGCGTCCAACTCCGCTTCCGCGGCTGGGCGGTTGTGGAAAGCGTCCTGAAGCAGGGAGCGGAAGATGCCGTATCCCACGCCTTGCGCGTAGGGAAGGCCGTGGCCGCGCCAGATGGTCACCCCCTGCTGAGCCGCCGCAGACAGGCCCTCGGAGACCAGGCGCGACTTGCCCATGCCCGCTTCACCTTCGACGATGGCAACGCGGCCGTAGGCATCGCTCAGAAACGCGTTGAGGGCGGCGCGAAGCTGGTCGAATTCGGCGTCGCGGCCCAGGAAGATGCCGCTCACGCCGGCCACCCCCCGCGTGGGCAGAGGGTCGGCCCGTTCGCCGATGGCTTCGTAGATCATCACCGGCTGATCGACGCCCTTGATGTGCGATGTGCCCATCGACTGGAAGTCGAAGAGCGCGCGGGTCTGGTTGTAGACCCTGGCACTGACCAGGATGTGCCCCGGTCGCGCCAGCGCCTCCAGCCGCGCCGCCAGATTGACCGTCTCCCCGATCACTGTGTAGGCACATTGGCGCTCCGTCCCCAAGATGCCGGCAATGGCAGGCCCGCTGTGGATGCCGATGCGAATCTTGAGCGGCGCGCCCAACTGGGCCTGGGCGATAGACTCGAATTCCGCCGCCGCTTTCTGCATGTCGAGCGCCGCGCGGACCGCCAGCTCCGGATCGGACTCGTGGGCGATGGGCGCACCGAAGACTGCCATCAGGCCGTCGCCGGTGAACTTGTCGACCATGCCGTCGTACCGTTGGATGCAAGCCATCAGCCGGCCCAGAAGGTCGTTGATCAAGTTGAAGACGGACTCTGCATCCAGCGAGGCGGAGAGATGGGTGAACTCGACAGCGTCGGCGAACAGAACCGTCACCTCGCGCCGCTCGCCACGCAGACGTTCTTTGTCGTGCAGGATGCCCTCGGCGACGATGGGGGGGATGTAGCGCCGTAGACGGTGGACGGCTTCCTGGGCTTCGACGAGTTGCGCAGCTATGCCATCTGCTTGCACAGACGAGGTTGGAACAGCGTCATCGAGGGCGTTCCCGCATTGGGAACAATGTGTTGCGCTATCCAGATTCACCAGCCCACATACGGGGCAAACCATATAGACCTTTCCCTGAATAGAAGTTTCGCCGTAACTTCTCAATAAAGCGGGGAGAAGATGGGGGTTTTGCGGGCGGCGAAGCCGCCCGCAAAACCCCCATCCCCCACTTTTTGAGA
>JAFGOJ010000013.1 GCA_016926575.1 Anaerolineae bacterium
CTACTTCGAAAATAGCACGCACCCGATCGTCATGCCCGCGCAAGCGGGCATCCATCCGTGCGCCAACTGGATTCCCGCTTGCGCGGGAATGACATCCTTACCTGGGCCGTGCGTCCATTTTCGTGTATTGGTTGTGAGCGCAGCGATCATGAGTTCTATTCCGAAAATAGGCCGCGTTCTTGCTCCCGCCGGGTCGTGGACCCGCGCCGAGCGGGCGTCACGCTGGAAGCGTGACCTACATTTCTTTACCGGTTTTCTTCTTTTGGCGTTTCGGGGCCGTATCCGGGCGGATGACGCGCAGGATGTCTTTGCCATACGTTTTCCGCTTCCAGGGGCCGAGCGAGTCGATGTGTTCCAGGTCGGCCAGCGTGGCGGGGTTCTTCTCCGCCACTTCCCACAGCACGGCGTTGGGCAGTACCACATCGGAAGTGACCTTGCGGCCGGCGGCCTTACGCTTGCGCCAGGCGCGCAGAGCGCGAAACCGATCGGCTTCGGCGTCGGTGTGGCGGCGGTTGGGCGTGGGGGCATCGGGCACTTGAGCGCCCTCTCCCTTGCTGATGGCCTGGAGAATCTGCGAGCCGTAGCGGCGGGTGTGGTAGGTCTTCAGGCCGTAGATGCCGTCTATCTCGCGGAACGTGCGCGGCCTGCGGCGCGCCAATTCGACCAGTGTGCGGTCGCCGACGATCTTGAAGGGCGGGCGGTCGCGGCGCTGCGCTTCTTCGTCGCGCCAGAGGTAGAGCTGCCACAGGATCGCTTGCTCCTGTTTGCTCAGGTGCTGGATGCCCTTGATGCGCCAGAACATGTGCTCGCAGAAGGAGACGTCGGCCGTGGGGGTTTGAGCAATTTGGGCAAAGACCTCGGCGGCTTCTTCACTGCGCCCCATCTGCTCCAGTTCCTGAGTCTGCACGTCGCGCAGCGCCAGCAGGTAGTGCGTGTCCAGCCGTGCATACGTCAGCGCGTCCGGTTGGATGGGGCGCTCTCCCCAGTTGTGGCGCTGGTAGCGCTTGTCGGTGCGCACGCCGAAGTGCTCCCACAACAGCGAGCCTAATCCCAATTGCGGCCAACCCAGGATGCGGGCGGCCCACATCGTATCGAACAGGTTGGCGAATTCGAAACCGAAATCCCGCCGCATCCCGGCGACGTCCTGTTCGGCGGCGTGGAAGACCTTCTGCACCGTGGGATCGGCAAAGAAGGCCCCCAACGCGGCCATGTCCAACTCCATCAGCGGGTCGACGATGTAATCGTTATCGCGCCCGGTGAACTGGATTAGGCAGATGTGTTCGTAGTAGGCGTAGAGCGAGTTGGACTCGGTGTCTACAGCGACGGCGGGCTGTCCGGCGAATGCCTGCAACATGGCGTGCAACTGCGCGTCGCCGGTGACCAGAATGGGCTTGGGAAGAGCGGGATTGTCTGCGAATGGTGTGTGACGGTTCATATCAGCATCCCCAGGGTCAGCGTTGCCAGGCTGAGGTAGACCAGGTAGCCGAAGGCGTCGCTGGTGGCGGTGACCAGAATGGGCGACGCCAGGGCCGGGTCGGCTTTGAGCAGTTGCATGGCCAGAGGGACGAGCACGCCGGCGATGCCGGCGCCGATCATATTCAACAGCGTCGCCAGGCCCACGACGAGGCCCAAGACCGGAGTCCCTTTCCACACGTAGGCAATCAAGGCGATCAGCGTGCCGATGGCCAAGCCGTTCGCCACACCGTTGAGAACTTCTTTGCCCAGGGCGCGGAGGCCGTCTCGGGGTTCGATTGAGCCCAGGGCCAGGCTGCGGACGATGACGGTCAGCGTTTGCGTGCCGGCGCTGCCACTGACGCCCGCCACGACGGGGAAAAAGGCGGCCAGGACTGCCACTTGCGCGATGGTGTCTTCGAAGAGGCTGAGCACGGCTGCGGGGGCCAGGGCCGTGCCCAGGTTGACGATCAGCCAGGGCAGGCGCGCCTTGAGGGTGGCGGAGAGCGGCGCGTTGGCCGGTTGCTCGTCGGCCACGCCACCCAGACGGTAAATGTCTTCCGTCGCTTCTTCTTCCAGCACTTCGACCAGGTCATCGTGGGTGATGATGCCGATCAAACAGTCGTTCTCGTCCACAACCGGCAACGCCAGCAGGTCGTAGTGCGACATCAGCCGCGCGGCTTCCTCCTGGTCGGCGTCGACGCGGACGTAGACCGCGTCGGAGTTCATGATGTCTGCGATGCGGCTGCGCGGTGGGCTGACCACCAGTTGGCGCAGAGAGACGACGCCGGCCAGTTTGTGCATCTCGTCGACGACGAAAAGGTAGTAGACCGACTCTGATTTGGGAGAGACGGCCCGCAGGTGGGCAATGCTCCCTTCGACGGTGAAGTCCTTGTGCAACGTGACCTCCACCGAGGTCATCAATCCACCGGCGGTTTCGTCGGCGTGCACCAGCAGCGAGCGGACCTCTTCCGAATCCTCCATTGCGGCCAGCACTTCCATGGCCTGTTTAGGAGGGATGTCGCCCAGCAGGTCGGCGGCCTCGTCGGGCTCCATCTCGTCCAGGATGCGCGCCAGGTCGCCTGCTTCGAGCCGCGTGGCAACTTCTGCCGCATCTTCTTCTCCCAACTCTTCCAGGATGTCGGCGGAGTTTTCGATGTCCAGGCGCGGCAGGAGTTGGTCCTGCTCCCTCGGGGGGAGGTCGCCAAAGACCTCGGCCTGGTCTTGAGGGCGCAAAGCCTCTACGATGTCGACGGCCTGTTTCCAGTTGCCGGAGGATAGCGCGTCTCGCACGTTTGTCAGAATGGCGTCGATGTCCAGTTGCTCCATCAATCCCATACGTGTGTCCTTTCTGGATGTTGCGACTTAGGTGGTTATTTCTTTTCGTCGTAACTGCTCAGGCTGTGCGCCTGGCAGTTACCCGCCTGGTACGTCGAAGGGAGAAGGTGGGGGTTTTGCGGGCGGCGAAGCCGCCCGCAAAACCCCCACTCCCCCTTTTCGCGGCAGGAAAAGCAACTGCAAAGCGCACGCCGAGCAGTTACTTTTCGTCTTTCTTTTTGTCGTCTCTTACGAGGGCGGAGAGAATCGCGGTGACGATGCTGACAATCAGCGCACCCCA
>JAFGOJ010000091.1 GCA_016926575.1 Anaerolineae bacterium
CCTGGTCTCGATACGCCGCTCGCTGGCGCTCGCGGCTACTCGACCGGCGGGCGCTTACCACATTTTCTGCCCTTTGTGGTGGCCGGGGCGCGAAGCGGCCTCAGGCCGTGGCGACTACTTGGTCATTGCAAGGGCCCGCAGCGCCCGAAGCAATCCCCCATAACCGACCGTGGAGATTGCTTCGCCGCCTGCGGCGGCTCGCAATGACATCAGCTTGCCTTCATTTCGTCAGGCGCGGGTTACCCAGCGCCTTGATGCGCAGACGATAGGTATCCAGCCCGTCGGACACCTGCTCGACGACCACCTGGGGGTTCTCTGCGCCGGAGCGCAATACCGCTCCCACGGCCAGTTCTTGACCGACTGCCCGGGCGAAGGCCAGCGCAGCGTCCAACTCCTCGAATTCGCGCCGCTCGCCGCTGGTTTGGGCGTAATATCCCAGCACCTCGAAACCCGCTTGAGAATACATCGGGTAGACCAGCACCTCTTCCACCGCCATCAGCGTGCCGGCAATCGCGCCCAGAGCATTGGCGACACCGTGGTGCTCGTGCAGGATCAGATCGGTGTGCAGCAATTTGGCGACTGCCTCCAGGAAGAAGCCCGCCGGTGCGCCGATGGCAATGATCGGCTGGCGCAATCGAATCGCGGTCTCCAGCTCCGTATGTTCGCAGTACAGGCTGTTGTAGAAGAACCAACGCCCGATGTCCTCATCCGCCGACCGCTTGGCCGAGAGCGGCAGCCGCTTCTCGCTGAGGAAGGTGAGGATGGCGTGGACGATCATCTCGTTGATCTGGCGCCAGACCTGCTCGCGCAATGCATCGGGTTCTTTGAGCTGGTGGTGGGCGAAGACCTGGAGCGCGAGCGTCGCCGCCTCCACGTCCCACGGGGCGTACCGCCCCTCGACGTGCAGCAAATCGGTGGGCGTCAGCCCTGATTTGGCAACGATTTCCTGACGCAGGAGTTCCTTCGCCCCAATCTGCCCCACGTGCAAGACGTCCAACTGCTTGACGATCTCCGGCACCGGCTTGGGCCCGTCGTGCAGGAAGTCGACCAGCGCCTTCTCCTGAGCCGTCTGCACCAGGCCCTCGGGCGGCTCGCGCAGCAGGAACCAATATTCGAGCCAGTCGGGCGTGGCCTGGGCCCAGTTGCGCCGCGCCAGGGCCTGCAAGCGCGACTTGACGTGCGCGTGCTCTGCGGAGAGGTAGGACAGCGGCACCACGCGCTCGGGGCCGATGGCCAGGTGTCGCTCCCGGTTCAACGCGATGTGGCTGTCGCCGCCCAATGCGATGGAGAACAGATTGGCCGCCTGCACTGCCGTCTTGTACCCGCCGACCGTGGCCCCTTCGTCGCTCACCGTGACCTGCCCGGCGCGGATCAGGGCCAGGTCGGTAGTCGTGCCACCGACGTCGACCACCAGCGCGTCGTCCAGCCCGGAGAGGAAGCGCCCGCCGATGGCGCTGGCAGCCGGGCCGGAGTGGATCGTCTCCACCGGCGTGCGGGCGGCGAACTCGTCGCTCATCAGCGTGCCGTCGCCGCGCACGACCATCAAGGGCGCGTCGATGTGGCGGTGCTCCATCGCCCGCCGCACGGCGATGACGAAATCCTGCAACACCGCCAGCAGCGAGGCGTTCAGCGCCGCCGTCGTGGCCCGCTCCACCGAGCCCAATTTGGTCGACAGTTGGTGGCCCAGCACAATCGGCAGGTCGCAGACGCTCGAAATGGCCTTGTAGGCGCGTGTCTCGTGCTCGGGGTTGAGCGGGCTGAAGTAGCTGGAGACGGCAATCGCGTCAACCTGGGACTTGACCGCACCGACCTTGTCCAGGAGCGCGGCCAGATCGAGCGGTTCCTTCTCCCGCCCGTACAGGTCGTGGCCGCCCGCAAAGTAGTAGTAGTTGGGCGTGGCAAAGCGCTCGGCCATCTTGAACGAGGCGATCAGGTCGGGATCGTAGCCGATCAAGAGCAGCGCGACGCGCTTGCCCTTCCCCTCGGCGATGGCGTTGGTCGCCAGAGTGGTGGAGATCGAGACCATGCGGATCGCGGCGGGGTCGTCGATGTGGATGCCCTCGATCACGCGCTCGATGCCGATGGCAAAATCCCGCTTCGTGGTCAGGCTCTTGTGCGTCGCCAGCACGCGGCGCGTGTCGTATTCGAACAACACGCCGTCGGTGTAGGTGCCGCCGGTGTCGATCCCCAAGACCAGGGTGTGTTGGGCGTCCGTATCTGTATTCAAACCGTGACCTCGTGAGTGTTCCGATACATCCCCGTAGGGGTCGGTCTGAGACCGACCCCTACTTTTTCATATCCGTTACACAAACATTTGTACGTCGAGTTCTTCGTCCTTGTGGCGTTCGTCGGCCAACTCGCAGATGCGGTGAAGTTCCTTGAACATCGCCTCGTCCATCAGCGGCTCGACATCGGCCTCCAGCAGCTCGATCATGCGCTCGTGGACGCGCTCCTGGTAGGTCTTGGAGCCGGCCTTGGTCCAGTCGTTGTAGTCGCGCCGGTCGGTGAGCGTGGGCCGCCAGATCTCGGTCTTGAAGCGGTTGTAGGTGTGGTCGTGGGCCAGGTAGTGTCCGCCGGGACCGACCTCGTCCATCACGTCGAGCGCGACGGTGTCGTCGGTGACGGGGATGCCGCGCAGGATGCGCTTGACGCGATCGATGATCTCGTTGGAGGCAACCAGCATCTCGGGGCAACTGGTGAGGCCTTGCTCGATGTAGCCGACGTCGTGGATCATATTGCCGCCGATCAGGCCGGCGGTGGTGATGTTGAAGGTGGCTTCCATGAGCGCTTGCTCGTCGAAGAGCTTGGTGTCGGAGCAGCCGGCGGTCTCGTACTCGGGCACGCCCAACCACTTGGTGATGTCGGTGTAGGCCGCGCTGAGCAGGGCCATTTCGGGCGAGCCGTAGCAGTAGACCGAGGTCTTCATGTCCATGTTCGACATGAGGCCGCCGATGATGACCTGCGCGCCCGGCTTGCGCAACTGGCTGAGGACGATGCCGAAGAGGCTCTCGGTGAGCGCCTGCACGGCCGTGCCCGCCAGTGTGCACGGTGCGGTGGCCCCGGCCAGCGGGCAGGGGGTGTAGACGAAGGGGATGTCGTTGTCGCAGCAGAAGAGCAGCTTCTGCACCACCTCTTCCGAGTGGCTCAAGGGCGAGACCGGTTCGATGTAGAGCGAGAACGCCGGCCCTTTCTTCCACTCCGTCTTGCCGCCCAGGCGGATGTAGGCCATCTCCAACTGGTCCTTCAAGCCCTCGATGTCGACCGCGGTGATGTTGATCGGCTTGTTCGTGCCTTCCAGCATCGCCAGGTACTGCCAGCGGTCGTAGGTGCCGACGGCGGTATCCTGGGTGATGCCGAGGGACATAAAGAAGTCGATGTTGGGCAGCGCCTGGGCCAGCTTGGCGAAGTTCTTGACGTCCTTATAGGTAGCACGGCGGCGCTCGCCGGTGTACGGGTCGAGCGTGAAGGGCGTATCGGAGCCGGTGCCGTAATAGATCTGGTTCTTGAACAGGTCCATCACATAGTTGCGCTTGCCGTTCCGGTCGGGCGGGCCGACCACGGTCACGCGATGGGGCAGCGTGGCGCGCGCCCGGTCTACCATCCAAGAGGGGATTTTGACCAGGCTGCTCTTCTCGTCGGCGTTTTCTACAATAGCGCCGTGAGAGTAGGCCAGCTCGACCCCCTCCGGTTCATATACGCGGACGCCGGTCTCCGACAAGACGCGCAGGGCCGAAAAATAGATCGCTTCGATCTCGTCTTCGGTCAGCACTTGCAGCGTCGGCGTAGCGTTTACCAGATAGTTGGTCTTTCTTACCTGCATGGTTTGTCTCCTTAAGTTACGCAGCACCCACGAGTTCTTTGGCCAGGTCAGAGCCGGCGGGGGCGTTCGAGCCGTACCCGTCGGCCTCGATCTTCTTGGCGAAAGCGGCGTCCACCGGCGCGCCACCGACGATGACCTTGACCTTGTCGCGCAGGCCGGCCTCGGTGAGTGCCTTGATCGTGTGGCCCATCGCGCGCATCGTGGTGGTCAGCATGGCCGACATGCCGACGATGTCGGGCTGGTGTTCCTTGACCGCGGCGACGAAGTCGGCGGGGCTGACGTCGAAGCCGATGTCGATGACCTCGAAGCCCACGCCCTCGCACATCATGCCGACCAGGTTCTTGCCGATGTCGTGCAGGTCGCCCTCCACGGTGCCCAGCATGACCTTGCCGATCAGCTTGACGCCGCCGGCGACCAGCAGCGGGCGCAGGATGCGCATCCCGGCCTGCATCGCGTCGGCCGACATCAGCACCTCGGGCACGAACATGTCGCCGGCCTTGAAGCGCACGCCGACCTCGCTCATACCCACCAACAGGCCTTCATTCAAGATATCCGCGGCCGTCTCGCCCTTGTCCAGCGCCTTATGTACCAGGCTGGCCGATTCCTCGTCGTCCCCTTCCAAAACAGCCGTCGAAATGCGTTCAAATATTCTGCTCATGGTTTCCTCTCTTTAGAAGTTGCTATTTCTTGTCTTTGACCCGGTCTTCGGCTTCCTCAAGCACCTTTTCGATGACCTTGTGGGTCTCGGGCTTGACGGCAGAGGGCCGGTGAGTGGCCAGGATGTCGCGTACGCGGGCAATAGTGCGGTCCTTCATCGTCAGCCGCCCGCTCATATCCCAGCTCTCGAAGTCCTGGCGGTCGATCAGGTTGGGGTACCAGAACTCGGTCTTGAACAGCTTGCGCGTCTGAGGCTGCTTCAGGTAGTGACCGTTGGGGCCGACGGCCTTGATCACGTCGACGGCGAGGGTCTCGTCGGTGACCTCGATGCCGCGGGTGATGCGGCGGGCGTAGCCGATGGCCTCGTCCATCGCGCACAATTGGAAGAGCGAGCCGGTCATGGCGCTCTCGGTGTAGCCGACGTCGTGGCACAGGTCGCCCCCGGTGAGGGCGGAGAAGAAGACGGACATAGAGCCTTCGATCATTGCCTGCCCGTCGAAGGTCTTCGAGTCGGTGCAGCCGCCCGTCTGCCACAGGGGCAGGCCGGCGTAGTGGGCCAGTTCGGTGAGGCCGGCCATGAACAGCGGCAGTTCGGGCGCGCCGTAGGCCAGGATCATCGTGTTCATATCCATGACGGAGTAGACGCCGCCCATGAAGAACGGCAGACCGGGCTGGAGCGCCTGGGCCAGGGTGAGGCCCATCCACGACTCGGCCGCGCCCTGGGTGATGATGCCCGCGCCGGTGATGGGCGCGGTGCCGCCTGCGATGGGGCACGGGGTGAAGATCAACGGGATGCGATGGCGCGCCGCGAAGATCAGCTTGTCGATCGCCTCGAAGGTGCTGACCAGGGGTGAGAGCGGTTCGCAGTAGTGGACGTAGTTGGGGCGATGCTCGAACGCCTCTTGCCCGCCCGCCTCGGCCACGGCGATCTCGTGGATGCCGGCCGAGTCGAACTTATCGTAGGACCAAGCCACGATGGGCTTGCTGGTGTTGGGGAACATGCCGGCGAACTCGTAGAGCGCGCCCAGGTCGTAGTGCACGTCGCCGACGGTGCCCAGGGACTCGCAGAAATCGATGTTGGGCAGCGCGTCGACCATCTTGGCGACCAGGGGCACGTCGGCTTTGGTGTAGGGCCGGCGTTCCATCGTCTCGGGGTCGATGAAGTGGGTGCAGGTGGGGCCAGGGCCGAAGTGCGCCCGGCCGGGGCCGATCTTGATGTTGTGCTTGGGGTTGCCGTCGCGGGCGAAGAGGGTGAAACTGCGCGGCGCCATCTGCAGCGACTTTTTGACCAGGTAAGATGGGAGCCGCACGCGCTTGCCTTCGACCCACGCGCCGGCCCCTTTCAGGATCTCGCGCGCCTCGTCGTGCATGACGTCGAGGCCGGTGTATTCGAGCAGATGCAGCACGCCCCAGAACATCTCCTCCAGTTGGTCCTGAGAGAACATGCTGAAGCGCACACCTGAGTTAATGACGTAATTTGTCCTCATTTAGAGGGCCTCCTTCTTCATAGATAATCGCCGGTGGAAACCCACCGCGCGCACCGGCTAAGCGGCGCTCACGAACGTCTTCGCCAGGTCGGCTGCGGTGGCAGCGTTCGAGGCGTAGCCATCGGCGCCGATCTCGTCGGCGAAGGCCTGCGTCACCGGCGCGCCGCCGATCATGACCTTGACCCGGTCGCGCAAACCGGCCTCTTCGAGCGCCTTGATGGTGTGGCCCATCATGCGCATCGTCGTGGTCAAAAGGGCCGACATGCCAACGACGTCGGGTTCGAACTCCTTGACCGCGGCCACGAACGCCTCCGGTTCGATGTCCTTGCCGATGTCCTTGACCTCGAAGCCAGCGCCCTCGCACATCATACCGACCAGGTTCTTGCCGATGTCGTGCAGGTCGCCCTTGACCGTGGCCAACAGCACCTTGCCGACCATTGGCGCGCCGCTCTCGACCAGCAGCGGCTTGAGGATGTCCATCGCGGTCTGCATCGCCTTGGCCGAACGGAGCACCTCGGGCACGAACATGTTGCCGGCCTTGAACTCCACGCCGACGTAGTCCATCCCGGCCATCAGGCCGTTGTCCAGAATCTCTTGAGCCGACAGACCCTCGTCCAGGGCGTCCTCGGTCAAATCCACCATCTCATCGACGTCACCTTCGATGACGGCCGTCGAGATCGTTTCCAGTATATCACTCATTGAATCTTCCTCCTTACAGAATTGTAGTGTTTGATCTCCTACCTTCCTGGAAGGTAGCATTACCTACTGTAATCGAATATCTGCGCTTCATCTCGATAGACGTTTCCCCTCCTATTCGCTTGCTAACCTACGCCTCACGAACGTCGACGATTTGTACAACCAATGGCTCGACCACCTTCAGCAAGTCATCCTTACCGATGTCGGTCACCTTGAGCGTGCAGCCCCAATTGGAGGTGTCCTCGCCCTTGAAGGTGTTGAGCGCCAGGATCAGGCCGCCGGCCTGGGTGATCGCCGTGCTGATCTGCGCCAGCGAGCCCTTGAAGTACGGTGCGAGCACCGTCAGTCGCCAGCCCTTCTCCCCGGCCTCGAACAGTTCGAGGAAGACGCGGAACAGGTCGGATTCGGTGATGATGCCGACCAGCTTGCCGTCGTCGAGCACGGGCAGGCCGCCGATCTTGTGCTCGCGCATCTTGGCGGCCGCCTCTTCGATCGTGCAGTCGTGGCAGATGGTGATGACGTCTTTGGTCATCACCTCCTTGACCGTGACCTTGGAAAGCAGATAGTTCACCTCCCACACGTTGAGCGAGGTCACCGAAGACGGCGCGGCATACAGCAGGTCATTCTGCGTGACGATGCCGATCAGCTTGCCCTTCTTGTCGATGACGGGGAAGCGACGCACCTTTTTCTGGCGCATCAGTTCCAACGCGTCGGCGATGGGCAGATCGGGCGCAACGGTGATCGGATCGGGTGTCATTCTCCTACCAACTAACATCACATCCCCCTTTCAAGTGGTTTATACCTGACTCCCCTGAAAATAAGGAGAAACAACCACAAAGGACACAAAGAGTACAAAGATTTTTAATATTCGCCTTAAGATTCTGTTGTTCTTCGTGCCGGTTTTTGGACAATCTCGCGCAACGCCTTACTCTTTTTCTTTGTGTCCTTTGTGCTCTTTGTGGTTGATAGCTTTTTTCAGTAGAGCCATACATTACGTCTCATTTCAAAGTCGCAAGGTCGCAGGGAGCAGCCTAGCTGCGCGCCTTGACAAACGCCTCCAACTGCTGCGCCACGCTCTCGTCCATCGCCGGCTGCTCGTACCTCTCCAGCAGCTTCTTCCAACGCCGGTTGGCCCGGTCGAGGACGGTCTGCTGCCCGCCGGACATCCACGCCTCCAACCCGCCCCGGTCGACCAGGTCGGGCGACCAGAACTCGGTGCGGCAGCGCTTGACGGTGTGCGTTTCCATCAAGAAATTGCCGCCCGGGCCGACCTTCGCGCCGATGTCGTAGGCCAGCGTGGCGTCGGTGACCTCGATGCCCTTGCGGTAGCGGCGCACGATGCCGCACATCTCGTCGTCCATGACGAACTTCTCGTAGGAGAAGGCCAGGTAGGAGCTGAGGATGCCGGCCGCGTGCAGCACGAAGTCGACGCCGCTGGCAGCAGTGGTGACCAGGCCGAGCATCGACTCGAAGCCCGCCTGGGCGTCGGGGACGCTGGAATCGGTGAGCGAACCGCCGCTGCGCGCGGGCAGGCCATAGTGACGCGCCAATTGGGCGTGCGCGGCAATCATCATCGACAGTTCCGGGCTGCCGATGGCCAGCGCGCCGGTGCGCATGTCGATGTTGGTCGACGTGGAGCCGTAAACCACGGGCGTACCGGGATTGATCCACTGCGTCAGCGCGACGCCGGCCAGAAGCTCCGCGTTCTGCAGCGCCAGCGTGCCCGCCAGAGTGACCGGCGACGTGGAACCCGCCATCGCCAGCGCAGCCACGACAACCGGCTGCCCGGCGTGGGCAAAGACGAGCAACGCCTCCAACATTTCATCGCTGTACCCCAGCGGCGTCAGGCTGTTGATCAGGCTGATGGTGACCGGGTTCTGCGCCACAAAATCCGCGCCGAAAAGAATCCCCGCCATCGCCAGCGTGTGCTCGGCACCCTTCTTCCCCTCGGCGCTGCCGATGAAGGCCTTGTCCGAGTAGACCATGTTGGCGTACAACATCTGCAAATACGCCGCCGAAACGCCCTCCGGCTCCACCATCAAGTGGCCGCTCATGTCCTGATTGGGCAGCGCGTGGGCCAGCTTGGCCAGGTTGTGGTAGTCCTGCAGCGTGGGCGCGCGCTTGCCGGCCGCGTAATCGACCAGGAACGGTGCGCCGTAGGCCGGGGCGAAAACCAGTTCCCCGCCGCCCACCACAACGCTCTTCTGTGGGGCGCGGGCGTGGATGGTGAACCGCGCGGGCACGCTGGCAATGGCATCCATCACCTGCTGCTCTTCGAGAAAGACGATGTGCCCGTTGGTCCGCGCGCCGTGCACCTTGAAGACCGCCAACGCGTCGTCGGAAGGGATGTGCACCCCCACGTTCTCCAGATAGCGCATACTCGTGGCGTGGATACGTGCGATGTCTTCGGGCGACAGAACTTCATTCCAATTCGTTGGCATAGGTTTCCTCCTTACAAATTGCGAATCGTCACGTTCCGTTCTAGTGGCGACCGCGCAGGAAGCTATCTCCTGAACGCGACCCTTTTCCTACCCTTACGCCGATTTGCTCTGAATCTTTTCTTTGAGCCAGTAGTAGAAGCCGGAGAGCCCATTGGGGTAGAAGATCATCACCACGATCATCAGCACGCCGTAGAGGACCATGTGGAGGCCCGGCAGGTCGGTCAGGCTGGAGCGCAGGTATTCGATGCCGAAGACGAAGGGGAAGGCGACCAGCATCCCGCCCCACATACTGCCACGCCCGCCGATGTAGGCCAGCGCCAATACCTCGACCGTTTTGGAGGTGTGCATCAGCGTCTGCGGCGTCAGCGAGCCGAAGTAGTGCGCGTAGAAGCCGCCCAGCAGCCCGGCGAAGACGCACGAGAGGGTAAAGTTGAGCACGCGGTACTTGGTGGGATTGATGCCCGAGGCGCGCGCGGCGTCGAGGTTCTGGCCGATGGCCTTGAACGCCAAGCCGTAGTGCGATTTGGTGACCAGCCGCAGGACGACGTAGATCAACACCATCATCCCGAAGATGACGTAGAAGTAGGGCAGGTTCGAGGTAGTGCCCAGGAACAGCTTGCGCGGGGCCATGCCCAGCGGGCCGCGGGTCAGGTCAACCATGTTGCGCGTCAGGCCCATGAGGCCGATGCCGACGAACCAGGCCATCACCGCCGCGAAGATGCCGCGCAGGCGCAGCGTCAACACGCCCAGGCCAAAGCCCACGATGCCGGCGACCAGCGCTCCCGCCAGCATCCCGATCCACGGCGAAAGGCCCGGCTGAATTGCCAGCGACGGGTTGGTGTTGGTCAGAATGCCCGACGTATACGCCCCCAGCCCCAGAATCGCAGCAAAGCCGAAGTTGACCACGTTGATGTAGCCGGCCGTGAAGTCGAACGCGATGGCCTGCGCGGCGAGGAATGCGCCCATGATGAGCCAGCGGATCATGTGTTCCTGGCTGAACGGCGGGACGAGCGGCAGAATTGCCAACAGGATGAGCAAGCCCACCCCCAGCGGCGTCATCCCCACCGCCCCCAAAGCACTCGTGAGGCGGCCCCACACGCCCGCGCCGTTCTTTTTCTCGTTGGTTGCGTTTTCTGTCATCATGTCCTCCTACTGCTCCTGGACGCCTTTGACCTCGGAACCGAAGATGCCCGAAGGCACGGCGATCAACACAAGGATCATCACGGCCACGGGGATCACGTCCTCCCAAGAGGGGCCGAAGAACTGCTGCGTGGCCGTCTGCAGGAGGGCAACGATGAAACCGCCGAGAATGGCTCCCGCGACGTTTCCCAACCCGGCCAGCATGACCACGTACCAGGCGAAGTAGAGCGGCTTGCCGCCCACGGTCGGGTAGGCCTGGAACATGAACAACAGGCTCGCTCCGGCCAGCGCCGCCGTCGCCGTCGCCAGACCGAAGGTCAGCACGTAGACGAAGTCCAGGTTGATGCCCACCAGTTCGGCGCCGGTCTCGTCCTGAGAGACCGCGCGGATGGCCCGGCCCGTGCGCGTCTGCCGCAGAAAGAGCCATAGAGCAAAGATGGTAATCATCGCCAGGAAAAAGGCAACGATGCGGTCGGCGGAGACGTTCGCCCCCAGAATAGTCAGCGTGTCGATATTCCAGTAGCGCGGGATGCCACGGAAGTTGGGACCGATGGCCAGCGTGAAACCGTTGGTCAGGACGAAAGACACGCCCACGGTCAGCAAGAAGGCATTCATCACCCAACCGGATTTGGTGCGCCGGCGCAGCGGGGCAAAGATGATGCGCTCGAGCAAGACGCCGACGACGAACCCAACCACGGCCGCCGCCAAGAAGCCGATGAATGGAGCCACCACTTCCAGAAACGCGTTGGGGTGCTCCCCCAGGGTCTGGTAAATGGGGTTGAACACCCAATACGCCACATAGGCGCCGATCATGAACGACTCGCCGTGCGCGAAGTGAGGCACGTTCATCACGCCGAAGACCAGCGCCAGCCCCACCGCCAACAGCGCCCACATCCCGCCCGTGACGAACGTGTTGAGCACCTGCGACATCCCACCGACAGCGCCCAACACCACCATCAACACCAGCGACAAGGCAATGACGACCGTGGCAGGCAGGTTTCTGGTGAGCTTGTTCATAATGAAACGGGTAAACGACGTTGATTCTTTCATACCTCTCCTCTCCTACACGCCCAGGTACGCCGCCTTGATGTGCTCGTTCTTCATCAACTCGCTGCTGGGACCCTCCATCGCCACGCGCCCGTGCTCCAGCACGTAGGCGCGATTGGTGATTGCCAGCGTGGCATTCACGCGCTGTTCGACCAGCAGGATGGTGACCCCGGTCTGTTGGAGCTTTTGGAGGGATTGGAACACGTCGGTGACCAGATGCGGGGCCAGGCCGAGCGAAGGTTCGTCGACGAGCATCAACTGGGGATTCGACATCATCCCGCGCGCGATGGCCAGCATCTTGCGCTCGCCGCCGCTCATCGTGCCCGCCAACTGGTTCTCCCGCTCCTTCAACCTCGGGAAGAGGCTGTAGACGAACTCCAGCGTCTCCAACTGCCTCTTCTTGTCCCGCACCGAATAGGCGCCCAGCAGTAAGTTCTCACGAACGGACATGTCGACGAATAAATTCAAAGCCTCCGAGACGTAGCTGACGCCCATCCGGCTGACCTTGTAGGCGGGCGTTCCTCCGATGGATTGGCCCTTGAACAGGATCTGGCCATCTTTAGGAGGGAGCAGCCCGGCGATGCTGCGCAGGGTCGTCGTCTTGCCGGCACCGTTAGGCCCGATCAAGCCCACAAACTCCCCTTCTTCGACGTGAAGCGATATGCCCCACAGGATTTGAAGAAAGCCATAACTGGCATCGAGACGCTCTATCTTAAGCAACGCAACCTCCTTATCTCACTGATGCTGCACGGGTAGAGCACGTCGGCTAATGGCCCAGCTCGCTCTCTCCAAGGTAAGCCTCGATGACCTTGGGATCGTTCAGCACGTCTCTGGTAGTGCCTTCGGCGATCTTCGTGCCGTACTGCAAGACCATCACCCGGTCGCAGATGCCGGCGATCACGCGCATGATGTGCTCGACGACGATGATCGTGACACCCTGGTCGCGGATGCGCAGGATCAAGTGGATCATATCATCCAGCTCGCCGGTCGTCAGGCCCGACGCCAATTCGTCGAGCAGAAGCAGTTTGGGCTTGCAAGCCAGCGCACGCGCCAGGTCGAGGCGTTTGAGCTGCACAGCGTTGAGGCGCTCGGCGGGCGTGTCCTCGGGCAAGGGGAAGTGAACGAACGCCAGCGCCTCGCGCGCGCGCTCCTGGGCCGGCTTGTCGTGGTGCGATTCGGAACCGAAAATCGCGCCGACCATGACGTTCTCCAGCACCGTGAGCTTGGGAAACGGCAGGGGAATCTGAAACGTGCGCGACATGCCCTTGCGGCACATCGCGTCGGCAGACGCGCCGGTGGTATCGTGTCCGGCGAAGAACGCTTTCCCGCTGCTCGGCCGGTACGACCCGGCCACACAGTTGAGGAACGTCGTCTTGCCCGCCCCGTTCGGCCCGATCAGGCCGAAAATCTCGCCCGCGTTGACCTGCATCGTGACGCGGTTGACCGCAGTCAGGCCGCCAAAGTTCTTGGTGATCTTATCTGTCTGAAGTACCATCCGCAACACCCTCCCTGTGATACAGGCGTGAAAGGATGGCGGGAGGGACGCTCCCCCCCGCCATCCGGTGAACAGTTTACGGAACGGCCAGCTCTTGCTCAGCCCACTCGGGCGGGTAGATGATGTGCCCCACGCCATCCATGTACTGGAGGACGGGGAAGATGTAGTAGCCCTCGCCGACCACGGGGTCAGGGGCATCTTCAGGGCTGGAGGTGTAGTTGCTCATCACGACGCCGTCGGTGTAGCCCCACTCACCGGTCCAGATGTTGTCCTTGACCCAGTTGTAGATGGCCTCGCTCGAAAGCTCACCATACTCCGCGCAGGCCTGCTCGGCCACGGCGATGAAGAAGTTGGTGCCGTCGTAAGAGAGGCCGGCGGCGGAGGGGCTGGGGGCGATGCCCCAGCGCTCTTCGAAGTCGACGGCGAACTGGCGCGCCTCGTCGGTGGCCCAACCGGGGATCTGGTCGATCACGTAGTTGGAGGACTCGCCGGTCAGATCGTACCACTCACCGACCCAGCCCAGGCCGTCGGCGATGATCAGGCTCTCCAGCCCAACCTCGTCGGCCTGCTTGATGAAGGCGGAGAAGGAGGGCGCAGCCGTGCTCGTGCCGGCGATGACGGCCGGGTTCAACTCGACGAACCGGTTGAGCAGCGGGTAGAATTCGGTCTGGTCGATGTTGAAGTACTCTTCAGCCACGATCTCCCAGCCAGCATC
>JAFGOJ010000497.1 GCA_016926575.1 Anaerolineae bacterium
CCTGGACGACCCCAACCACGAGAGCAACATGCCCAATTTCAACGCCGCCACCAGCCGGATCGCCGCGTTCTACAACCTGTACCACGGTATGCCGGGGCTGGACCTCGACGCCGAGCTGGAGATCCTGCGCGAGGACCTGCAGGCGATCTTTCACAACCGGCTCAAGTGGGTCGCGCCGGACGGGGAGGTGACCAACGGCGACCTGCTCACCTACACGGTATACCTGTCGGTGACCCCCGGCGTGGACTATGGCTTCTACGATCCGCTGACGGACAGCACGTTCGTGAGCTTTGTCGAGCAGCCGGCCGGCATCGTCCACGAGGATGACGCGATCACCGGCACCTTCACCGCGACCTCCACCGAGTTCGTGGTCACCTTCGTCGCGCAGGCGGATGCGCCCGACACCGCCGCCAGCGTGACCAACCGGGCCTGCCTGTACGTGCTCACCGACACGCTCAGCGCCTGCCAGTGGACGAACCGGGCGGTCAACCCGCTGCCCACGCCGGACGTGGGCATCTGGAAGGGCATCCCCGGCGGCGGCTTTGCCCGCCCCGGCGGCAAGTTCGTCTACGTCATCGTCTACTGGAACGGCGGTAACCGCGCCGCCAGCGACGTGGCCGTCGTGGATACGCTCCCTCTATCCACCACCTACTTTGGCGACACCAGCGGCGTCGCGCCGGAGGTCGGCGCGGGCGGGGTCGTCACCTGGCACCTGGGCAGCCTGAACACGGGCGGCGGCGACGACAGTTGGGGCATGTTCGCGGTCACGGTGGACGTCTCGGATGACATGCTCACCGGTACGGGTGTGCTGACCCACAACTGCGCCTCGATCACCACCGCCACGCCCGGCGACGCGCCCGGCAACGACGTGTCGTGCGTCGGCCCGGTGGACGTGTGGGAAGAGGACTATGGCATCAACGTGGACAAGTGGCCCGGCCTCAACGACCCCACCCCGGGGCAGGAGTTCGACTACTGGATGCGCTGGTGCACCGACGGCGGCGCCAGCTTTGGCCCGGTCTGGCTCACCGACACGCTGCCGCTCTCGACGACGCTCCTGAGCTGGGAGGAAAATGATTGGCCGCAGGCATTGTGGACCGAGGCCATCACCACCGGCGGCCAGCTCGTGCTCTACGCGCCTGGCCTGCCGGGCAACTACTGCCAGCAGCTCCGCCTGCGCCTGCTGCTCGACCCCGCCGCGCCGCTGGGCATGGTGGTGCAGAACACCGTCGTCGTCACCACCTCGGGCGATGCCTGGCCCGACAACAACGCGCGCACCAACAGCGACGCCCGCGTCGGCCCGCCGCGCTACGACATGGTGGTGGGCAAGAACATGAACAGCGGCGTGCTCGTCCCCGACGGCTGGGTCGATTACCACATCAGCTACCGGAACCAGGGCAACAGCGCCGTTCACGCCTGGCTCACCGACACGCTGCCGGAGGGGACCTCGTATTGGGACGGCAGCGCCCGCGAGCAGGACGGCGGCCCCGCCTTCCCGCCCGTCACCGTCACCGAAGAATATGTGGTGTGGGACCTGGGGGAGATCGGCGTCAACGAGGGCTTTGGCCTCGACTTTACGATCTATGTCAGCGACACGGTCGACCCCGACACCGTCATCACCAACTGCGCCACGGTGGGCATCACGCACACCGAGGACACGCCGTGGGACAATACCGCCTGCGTCACGGAAACGATCCACGACTCCGGCCCCAACCTGCGCGTGACCAAGCAGAGCTGGTGGAACGGGGACGGCCAGTTGGGCTACCGCATCCAGTACTATAACGTCGGCGACGAGGAGATCGACACGGCCTGGCTGACCGACACCTACCCGCTGTCCACGTCGGTGCCGGGGGATTCGATCGGCTGGGACAGTTGGGAAGGGTTCAACGTCAACTGCGCAGACAACGCGGGTGACGGCCAGTTGGTCTGCGAGATCCAGAACCTCGAGCCGGGGTGGAGCGCGGGCATCTGGTTCAACTCCGACCTGGACGATCCCAACGCTCGCCCGGCCTGGTTCACCAACACCGTCGAGATCGGCCCGCCGGATGACTACCCCGACGACAACAGCGCCACCGTCGTAGACGTCAAGCGGGAGGTGGAGCAGGTGGACCTCGATATCTATCGCACGCGCATGTGGGGCTACGCGCCGCAGGGGCCGATCACGATCACCGACGCGCTCACGCAGACGGTGCTGCCGGATGGCGGTTGGTTCGACTTCCAGTTCGGCGACGGCTTCGACCCCGGGGAGGTGATCACGGTGGCGGCGGGGAACGGGCTGCTGCCCGTCGTGATCGACATCCCCGATCCCCTGAGCGCCTACGCCTCCTCCATCACCGACACGGTGTGGGGGCAGATCGAGGGCGCCGGCGGGCAGCAGGTGAACATCGACCTGTGGGGGTACGCCGGGCGCAGCGTGCAAGCCGACGGCGACGGCAACTACAGCTTCACCTTCCCCGACGTGCCGCGCGGCGCGATGGGCGACGTGAACTACTATACCACGGTCGACTACGCCCAGGTGGGCTTCCACCGCCGCTTCCAGGCGCCGGACCTGATCCTGCGCGTCAACTACGGCCACGACTGGATCGAGGGCAATTACCCCGAGGCCGGCCGCACGATTCTGATCACCGTCACGGATAGCCTGAGCGAAGTCAAGGGGACGACGGTGCTTACCACGGGTGTTGTACCCTGGTGGAACGGCGAGATCGGCTTCTCCACCAACTGGCACGGCTGGACCTCCGACCAGCCCGACATCGCGCCCGGCGACTGGGTCTACGCCGCTATGGACAACGGCTACACCTCGACCGTGCACGTGGGCGCCATCACGGGTACTGTCAGCGTGGACGACGACACCATCACCGGCAACGTGGTTGCCGACTGGTTCACCCAGACACTCGACGTGGAGTGCCAGCCGTGGAACGTCCCGGGCGGCGCGCCGAACAAGTACTCCTCCGCCGCTCCCGACGGCTCCGTGCCCTACTTCTGCGCGTGGGACCCGCTGAGCGAGTGGGATATCCAGCCCAACTCGGAGCAGATCGGCGTGCTGTACCTGGAACCGGATGGGGACAGCGTCTACAACGTCTTCGTGCCTCCCCACATTTACATCCGCACTTTCTACGATTACTACGACCATATCGAGGGCAACACCACCCCCGGCGCCACTGTCTGGATCACCGTCACCGACAGCCTGGGCAGCCTGAAGGACACGGATAGCGATGTGGCGCGAGGAGACGGCGAGTACTACTTCGACAATCTGGCCGACATCGTGCCCACTGACTGGGTCACGGCCACCTCCAGCGACGGCACCTCCACGAGCATGCAGGTGATCCAGATCGAGGGGGTCCTGGACACGGGGGCCGACACCATCTCCGGCACCATGTCCGGCCCCGGGGCGACCTTCCCGGCCCAGGGCGTGGTGCGCCTCCGCACGGTGTATGGTGAGTGGTACAACTGGAACCTCTCGATCGACGGCGCGGGCGACTACTTCCTGGACATGGGCGGCGAGCGCGACGTCATCCCCGGCGACGAGGTGCAGGTCTTTTACGGCGCCTGGGGGCAGAACCAGACCGAGCGCTCCTTCCGCGAGCCGGTGCCGCACGTCATGGTTCAGAAGCAGGGCAGCGGCCGCCCCGGCGAGGGGGGCAACTTTGCCTTCCGCATCTCCTATCAGAACAGCGGGGATGCAGACGCGGCGGACACGGCGATCACCGACACGCTTCTGTACGGGATGACCTACCTGACCGATACCTCCGGCCTCTCCCATACCGGCAGCGGCGCGCCGGGCGACCCGCTGGTCTGGCAGCTGGGCACGCTGGGCGCCGGCGCCTACGCCTGGTTCGACGTCTATGTCGAGATCACGGCGACGGCGGGCGAGTGGGTGACCAACACGGTGCAGATCGCCACCAGCGACCCCTACGACGAGTACCGCCCGTGGGAGTACAACAACGGCTGGGGCAAGGAGAGCGGGTGGTCGGACGAGGTGCAGCCCGGCGGGGTCTCTCTCGAAGTGGGCAAGGATTCCTGGACGGGTGACCCCACCCCCGGCGGCGAGTTTGTCTACTACGTCCGCGTCTGCAACCACGATGCCACCGGCAGCACCCAGGTCACCCTCACCGACACGCTGCACATCTCGACGACGCTGCTCACCTGGTGGGCCAGGGAGCCGGGCTGGTCCGAGGTGTCCAGCGATGCCCATTCGCTGGTGCTCTCGCGGCTCACGATCCCCGGCTGGGAGTGCCACGAGGTCTACCTGAGCGTGGCCCTGACGGATACCGCCGTGATCAACGACTGGATCTCGAATACCGTCGTCATCACTGCCAGCAACGATATAGACGGCGGCAATGAATCGACGCGCTGGGTGAGGGTGAACAGCCCGCACACCAACCTGAGCGTCAACAAGTGGTGGAACTGGGGCCAACTGACGCCTGGCGGCGAGATCCGCTACCAGATCGAGTACCGCAACAACGGCAACGTGCCGGTGACCTCCACCATCACCCTCACCGATACGTTCCCGGTGAGCACCACCCTCCTGAACATCTGGCGCTACGATCACAACTGGAACTATATCGGCCTCGTCACGCCCACGCTGGGGGCCGGCTATGCCGCGTGGGAGGTCGGCGCGATAGACAACGGCTACTGGGGCTACTTTGAGGTCGCGCTGCAGGTGGACGAGGACGCGATCCCCGGCGCCGTGCTCACCAATACGGTCGAGATCAGCCCGCAGCCCGGCGAGGACAGCACCGACGACAACACCTCTACCGTGGTCGAGACGCTCTTCGACTACGGCCCCAACCTGCGCGTGCGCAAGTGGGGCGACTGGCACGGCGACCGCGCGGGCCACGCCTGGTACGGGTTCCGCATCGAGAACGTCGGCAGCGAGAACGTCTCACAGGTCATCCTGACCGACACCTACCCGCTCTCGATGACCATGGAAGGGGGCGTGAACACGGACTGGGGCCGCGTGTCGGGCTTCAACCACGACCCCGACGGCCACTGGTTCACGTTCACGCTGGAGAACGTGCATCCCAGCTACCGGCTCGATTTCAGCTTCAACACGACGATGACCGAGCCCGTGCCCTTTGGCCTGATCCTCACCAACACCGTGGCCGTGCAGCCCGTCTCCGGCGATGACTATCCGGACGACGACGCCGCCGACTATGTGCTCACCACCGGCCCCGATCTCTACGTCGAAAAGACGCTGGTGGGCGGGGAGCTCCTGCCCGGCGGGGTCGTTACCTTCAGCCTGCGCTTCGGCAACGACCAGCCCGGCCACACCTGGTGGTGGAACATGCAGGGCAACGCCTGGCTCACCGACACGCTGCCGGCGGGGATGACGATCATCACCGCTACTCAACACTGGTGCGGCTGGACCGACTGGTGCACCCGCCTGCCCGATTTCACGAATGGCAACCAGCTGGTCTGGCAGCTCTGGCTGCTCGGTTCCAGTCAGTGGAACGAGATCTACCTGACGGTGCAGATCACCGATACCGCCGCGGGCGGCGAACCCTTCACCAACCAGGTCGAGATCGCCAGCGACCAGCCGATCAGCGACACCGAACCGTACGACGACAACAACACCAGCCAGATCACCATCACGGTCACCAACCAGCCGCCGGAGGCGGACGCCGGCAGCAATCAGAACATGCCGGTGGGGGCCGTGGTCACGCTGGACGGCAGCGGCAGCTCGGATGCGGACCACAACCTGCCGCTCGGCTACGGCTGGCAGCAGACCGGTGGCCCGGCGGTGAGTTTCGATCCCGCGCTGAGCGTGACCACCTTCAGCGCGCCCGGCGCGCCGACGGTGCTCACCTTCACCCTGTCTGTGACCGACAGTCTCGGCCTGGCCGACGCGACGCCGGACGAGGTCGTGGTCACGATCGAGAAGGCGGACACGACCGTGACGATCACGTCTGACGAGCGCGATCCATCGGTGGTGGGGGAGAGCGTGGTGGTGAGCTTTACCGTGGCGGTGGTTCCGCCCGGCAGCGGGACGCCCACCGGCATCGTTACTGTCGTGGACGGGGAGGGGAACGACTGCTTCGCCTCGGTCGCCACCGGGGCTTGCGACCTGATCCTGACCTCTGTGGGCACCAAGACGATCACGGCTACCTACGCTGGCAACAGCAGTTTCAATGGCAGTGTCATCACGACGACGCACGTGGTGGGGAAGGCGTCCACTGCGCTGACGATCACGTCCGACCTGCCCGATCCGTCGGTGGTGGGGGAGAGCGTGGTGGTGAGCTTTACCGTGGCGGTGGATCCGCCCGGCAGCGGCACGCCGACTGGGAATGTCGGCATCAGCACGGGCGGCGGTCCTACCTGCAGCGCCCCGATCTCCGAAGGCGCCTGCAGCCTGGTCTTTACCTCCACCGGCGAGGTGACCATCACCGCCGAGTACGCCGGGAGCGCCAACTTTAGCGGCAGTTCCATCACGACGACGCACGTGGTCAACCTGCGCTGTACGTCGCTGGTGAGCGTGACCTTCACCTACCTGCCGGCGCGGGTACTGATCAACACCCCGCTGACCTTCACCGCGACGCACGCGCCGCTCGGCGCCGACCTGCCCATCACCTACACCTGGGACTTTGACGATGGGGTGACGGCTACACTCACGGCGCCTTCCGTGCAGCACACCTACGTGACCAGCGGCACGTTCACCGTGCGCCTGACGGCCTACAACCCGTGCACGCCGGCGGGGGTGAGCCACCAGGCAGACATCATCGTCAACGCCTGGCGCGTCTACCTGCCGCTGGTGCTCAGGAATTACTAGCGCGTAGCAGCGGTCAGAACGACTGCGGGCCTCGCCCATCCCTCGGGCGAGGCCCGCGTTTCATGGGAATGTGGCGGGCGAAGCGCCCGCCACACTCCCATGAATCCTCCTTGGTTGGTGAGAGCCTACGCTTCGCCGCACAATTTCAGCAGCGATTCCCAGCGGCGGTCGATATCCGCCTGCAGCTCGTCGATCAGGTGGCGGTTCTCCGGGCGGAACAGGTGGCGGAAGCGGCCCTGCCGCTTCAGCCATTCCTCCACCGGTCTCCTCTCCTTGGGCCTGTAGGTCAGCCGCCACGCGCCGTTTTCCACCTCGTACAGGGGCCAGTAGCAGGTGTCGACCGCCAGTTGGGTCAGCTCGATCGTTTCCTCCGTCTTGTGCCGCCAGCCGCGGTTGCAGGAGGCGAGCACGTTCATGAAGGCGGCCCCGCCGCAGTTGACCGCCTTGCGCGCCTTCTGCATCAGGTCGCGCCACTGGCTGGGCGCCCCCTGGGCCACGTAGGGGATGTTGTGTGCCGCCATGATCGCGGTGAGGTCTTTGCGGAACTGCTGCTTGCCAGGGACCGCCTTGCCCGCTGGCGAGGTGGTGGTGGCGGCGCCGAAGGGCGTGGCGCTGGAGCGCTGGATGCCGGTGTTCATGTAGGCGCCGTTGTCGTAGCAGACGTAGAGGAACTGGTGTCCGCGCTCGACGGCGCCCGAGAGGGCCTGGATGCCGATGTCGTAGGTGCCGCCGTCGCCGCCGAAGGCGATGAACCTGACGTTCCGCTCCTCGATCTTGCCCTGGCGCACCAGGCTGCGATAGGCCGCCTCGACGCCGCTGGCGGTGGAAGCCGAGTTCTCGAAGGCGTTGTGCATCCACGGCACGCGCCAGGAGCTGTAGGGATAGATCGAGGTCGCCACCTCCAGGCAGCCGGTGGCGTTGGTGATGACGACCGGGTCGTCGATGGCCGTCAGTATCTGCCGCACGATGATCGGCGCGGCGCAGCCGGCGCACATGCGATGACCAGGCGCCAACCGGTCCTCTTTCTTTGCCAGTTCTTTGGGTATCAGTTTCGTCGCCATCCCTTACTCCCTCACACTCAGGTACGTCACCACGTTCTCCACCTGCCCCGTCTCGGCTGCCTTGAGCGCGTCGCGATAAACCCCTTCGATCTCGCGGGGCACGATATCGCGCCCGCCCAGGCCGAAGACGTAATCGGATACCGGCACCTGCACGCCGTGACGCGTCAGCGCCGCCACGATCTCCAGGTAAAGCGGCCCGGCGTTGTCCATCGCCCCGAAGGAGATCGAGCGATCCATGACCGCCACCGCTTTGACGCCGCTCAACGCCTCGGCCATTTCCCGGGCGGGGAAGGGCCGGAAGACGCGCGGCTTGAGCAGGCCCACCTTCAGCCCCTCGCCCCGCAGTTGGTCGACCACGACCTTGGCCGTGCCAGCGGTGGAGTTGGCGACCACGACGGCTGCCTCGGCGTCGTCCAGCTTGTAGGCCTCGAACAGGCCGTAGCTGCGGTTGAACTGCTTGTTGAACTCGGCCGCCACGTCCAGGATGACCCGGGTAGCGTTCTCCATCGCCAGGACCTGCTGGCGCTTGTGCTCGTAGTAGTAGTCGTAGAAATCGAGCGGGCCGAAGGTCTTGGGGTTCTCGATGTCGAGCAGCGGCCACTGGGGCTTGTACTCCCCTACGAACGCCTTCACGTCTGCGTCCTCAAAGACCTCCACTCTCTCCATCCCGTGGCTGGTGATAAAGCCGTCCTGGCAGACGGCCACGGGCAGCAGCACGTCGGGGTGCTCGGCGATGCGCACGGCCTGGATCATGTTATCGTACGCCTCCTGGCCGCTCTCGGAGAAGAGGATGATCCAGCCGGCATCGCGCATGCCCATCACGTCGGAGTGATCGCAGTGGATGTTGATGGGCGCTGAAAGCGCGCGGTTGACCAGGCACATCACGATGGGGCAGCGGTTGGAGGCGGCGATGTAGACGATCTCCCACATCAGCGCCAGGCCGTTGGCCGCGGTGGCGGTCATCACCCGCGCCCCGGCCGAGGCGGCCCCCACGCAGGCGCTCATCGCGCTGTGCTCGCTCTCTACGCAGACGAACTCTGTATCCACCAGCCCATCGGCCACATACTCGGCGAAGAACTCGACCGTCTCCGTCTGCGGCGTGATCGGGTAAGCGGCGACCACGTCGGGGTTGATCTGGCGCATCGCCATGGCAACGGCGTTGTCGCCGGTCAATGCTTCGAATGTGCTCATCGGTCTACTCCTCAACCTTTCCTTCCTCGACGATGCGGATGCACAGGCGAGGGTCATCCCTGGCCAGGTCTTCCCCTGCCGCCTTGATGACTTTCTCGTTGACCGGGCAGATGGCGGCGCAGATGCCGCAGCCCTTGCAGTGCTCCAGGTCGAAGCCGGTCATTTTCTCGTTCTCCGCATCCACCAGAATGCTGGAATCCGGGCAGAACAGCCAGCACTGGAAGCAGTGGATGCACTCTGCCTCGCCGCGCACGGGGCGGAAGGCTCGCCAGCTGCCGGTGCGGTACTCGACCGAGTTCCCGGCCTCCAGGATCATCCCGGCGATGGGGATCTCTTTCCAACCTTTGGGTTCCATGGCCATCTCCTAACCTTCCTGAACCTCTTCTGCTGCACGGCGCATCGCCCGCACGTTCGCCTCCACCATCTCCGGCGAGATCTTTTTGCCGAACCAGGCGCGCAGTTTTTCGGCCAGGTCGTCGATGTCAAAGATCCCGGTGGCGCTGGCAAAGGCGCCAAGCATGGGGGTGTTCGTGATGTCCCTTCCCATCTCCTCGATGGCGATGTGGCTGGCGTCGACGGTGCACACCTTGCCAGTCCCGAAGCTGGTGGCCGTGCGCACCTCCGCCGGGCTCTGGGAGGTGTTGACGAGCAGCGTGCCGTTCTCCTTGAGACCCTCTGCCACCGCCACCACGCCCAGCAGCGTGGGGTCGAGCACCAGCACTACGTCGGGCTCCTGGATCTGCGAGTGGATGGTGATAGGCTTGGAGCTCAGGCGGGTGAACGCGCGGATGGGAGCCCCCATCCGTTCCGGCCCGAAATCGGGAAAGGCCTGGAAGTACTGGCCGCTGCCCATGGCGGTCTCGGCCAGCAGCTTGCCAGCGGTGACCACGCCCTGACCTCCTCGACCGTGCCAGCGGATCTCGGTCAACTCTGTCATAACATCTCTCCTTAGCGAATTATGCCGTAACGACTCAGCCGACGAAGAAAAGTGGGGGGGAGTGGCGGGCGGC
>JAFGOJ010000092.1 GCA_016926575.1 Anaerolineae bacterium
AAAATCGCCCTCTTCCCCTAGATAAATAGCCAGGGGGTAAATCTCCGCCTCGACCAGGTCCTGGAAAAAGTGGGTGCCGTAGGAGGGTTCGGGGCTGATGCCCTGCTGCGGCACGGCGACCTCCACCAGGGCACGGGCGTTGTAGATGTCGGCGTAGGAGATGGGCACGCCCAGCTCGGGGTTGGCGGAGCCCCAGCGGCCCGGCCCGAGCATGATGAAGCAGCACCCCTCCAGGAGCTTGTTCAGCCGCCCAACGACTCGCGCCACCTCGTGCTTGCGGGTGGGCGGTTCCAACTGGCTGTAGCGCAGCGGTTCGACGTAGATGATGTATTCGACGCAGTCGATTTCGCCCTGCGGCACCATCCGCGTGACCTGGAAAATCTGCTTTTCCTCCGGCACGTCGGTGGGCACCGGGCGCACAGGCTGCCCGGCCATGCTGCTCTGCGGGCGGCATTGGAGCAGATGAAAGGCCAATTGCTGGTCGGGCGTCAACGTGACGGCGAACTCCACGTCCACAGGGAATTGGTACTCTTCGTTCAGCGTAGCCAGAATCCCCTTCACCATCGGCGCGAAGCGGCCACGCTGGAGCAGCGTGTCGAACGTGTAGACCAGGTCATCCGGTGAGACCCGCCCTAGAGAGAGCAGCGGCATCAGCGTGTCCTGTTCTTCGACCGAGGCAATCAGGCGCAAGCCCGGGTAATCCAAACCAATTACATTTGCGATAGGCAGCGTTTCAAGCGTATTTTCCTGCAGGTCGATGACGTCGATGCAGTGCTGCGAGTAGCGCCGGATAGCTTGCGGCGACGTTTCCGGCCGCAGTTGCGGGTGGCTGAGGGTAACGAGGCGGGCATAGTCGTCGGGGATGCGGTTCACCGCGCGCGTCCCCAGGCCGGCAACCAGGCGAATGAACCCATCCTCGCGGCGCAGGCGGGAATGCCACAAAATCGGCGCGTAGCTGAAGCCCACCCCGGCCACGGTGGGGAAGAAGTAGCGGCCGTAGACCTGCCCCTGCACCTCCTGCAGAAGGATCGCCATCCGCTCGTCGTAATCCAGCAGTCCCATCTGCCGGCGATAGAGCATCACGTCGGGGTTGAAGGCGCTGGCGTAGACGCGGCGAATCGCCAGCGTCAAATAGTCCAGGTTCTCCTCCGGCGTGCCCTGGTTGGGGCAGAAGTAACTCTCGTATTTCCCGGCGAACGAGGTGCCGAAATTGTCCTCCAGCAGGCTGGAGGAGCGGACAATCAGCGGGGTATCGCCTACCTGTTCGAGAATCGCGCGCAACTGGTCGGCCACGTCCTGGGGGAAACGCCCCCGCTCGTAGGCGGCCATAATTTGTGGGTAATCAGCCCGGATTTGGTCGAGGGGTTTGTACTTCTGGTTGAAATACTCCAGGCTGTTGAGCGAGAGGAACTCGTAAAAGACGTCGGTGCCGATGAAATACGATTCCGGGATCGTGACGTGTGCGGCAATTTCGGGGGCACTTTGCTTGAGAATCCTCCACGCCAGCAGCATGCCCGCCGCTTTGCCGCCGATCTTGCCCTTGCCGATACGCCGAGACTGGACGAAGTGCAAATCGTCGGCGGAGAACCAATGTTTGGCGACGCGCAGGAACCCCAGGTGGTCGCTGATGATCGTCTTGATCAGCACCACCATGATCTCTTCCAGGTGATGTTGGACCTGGGCGCGCTGATGTTCGGACAGGGCTTCGTAGCGAGCGGCTTGTTGGAGCAGCAGGTCCAGCGGGGCCAGCTCGGGGTTGAAATGGAGGTCGAGGGCGCTCTGGGTGACCGAGCGCTCGGCCAGCAGGTCGTTGACGATCTGCTGGAACAGGTCAATGGGCAGGTTGTAGGCGAAGTAGAAATCGGTCAGATGGTCGCGGATTGTTTGCAGGCGTTGCGCCCACACATGGGGGGCTTCGCTCAGCGGATCGACCAGGCCCTCGCGCTGCTGGGAGAGCGTCGCCTTCGCGTGTACCTCTTCTTCCAGCGCGTCGGGCGTGATGACGCCCCGGCGGAACAGCTCGCCCCGCATTCGTTCGCGGATTTGGTGCGCCATGATCGGGTAGTTGGCGATTTGGAGATAGATGGATAGGATTTTAGGGGCTTCGAACGGAACGTCGGTCATATACCTATTCTTTCACCGCAAAGACGCAAAGAGCGCTCGGCGACATCTTCTTTGCGCCCTTCGCGCCTTTGCGGTTCACAGTCGTTTTTTTGTTACACCCAGCCGCGCAAGCGCATGGCACGCACGACGCGATCGACGGCCACCAGGTAGGCGGCGTCGCGCATGTAGACCTTGTGCTGCTGCGCCATGTCGAGCACGCCGTGGAAGGCCACGGTCATCTTCTGGTCGAGCCGCTCCACGACCTCCTCGCGGGCCCAGTAGTAGTTCATATCGTTCTGCACACCCTCGAAGTAAGAGGTGGTCACGCCGCCGGCGTTGCACAGAAAGTCCGGGATGAGGAAAATGCCGCGGCTCTTGATCACCTCGTCGCCCTCCAGCGTGGTGGGGCCGTTAGCGCCTTCGGCGATGATCTTGACGTTCTTGTGGATGCGCGGGGCGGTCTCGGCAGTGATCATATCTTCGAGCGCAGCGGGGATCAGCACGTCGACGTCCTTGTCGATCCAGGCCATCGCGTCTTCGATGACGTATCCGGCCGCCTCGGCCTTGGCCCGGTCGATGGTGCCGTACTGGTCGGTGATGCTCTGTAGGAAGCGCGGGTCGACGCCATCGGGGTGGGAGTAGGTGTAGGGGCAACGGTCGGCCAGGTCGTAGCAGGAGACGCAGACGACTTTACCGCCCAGCAAGTCGCGGAAGCCGATCGCGGCGTACTGGGCCACGTTGCCGAATCCCTGGATCGCGGCGGTGCACTGGCTGGGATTGAGGCCCAGGTGCTTCATCGCCTCGCGCACGGTGAAGATCACGCCGAAGCCGGTGGCCTCGGTACGCCCCAGCGAGCCGCCCATGTCGACCGGCTTGCCGGTGAAGACACCGGGGACGTACTGGCCCTGGAGCTTGGTGTACTCGTCCATCATCCAGGCCATCATCTGCGGGGTGGTGCCGACGTCGGGGGCAGGCACGTCCATGCGCGGGCCGATGTTGTGCCACATCTGGTCGACCCACCCGCGGCACAGCCGTTCCTTCTCCACGGGGGTCAGGGAAGCGGGGTTGACGATCACCCCACCCTTGCCGCCGCCGAGCGGGATGTCGGCCACGGCGCACTTCCACGTCATCCACATCGCCAGGGCGCGCACCGTGTCGATGGTCTCATTGGGGTGGAAGCGAATGCCGCCCTTGGACGGGCCGCGCGCGTCGCTGTGCTGAACGCGAAAGCCCTGGAACACCTTGATCGCGCCGTCTTCCGTGCGCACCGGGATGCGGAAGTGGAACTCGCGCATCGGCCAGCGCAGCATTTCGCGGATGTCCTCGGGCAGGCCCAGAATATCGGCACTCTTATCGAATTGCGCCTGCGCAGTCTGAAAGGGATTTTTCTCCTCTGCCATCAGAATTCTCCTTAAAATGATAGTGATTTTGTAACTGCTCAGCTTACGCTTCGCAGTTGCCTTTTCCGCCACGAAAAGGGGGAGTGGGGGTTTTGCGGGCGGCGAAGCCGCCCGCAAAACCCCCACCTTCTCCCTTCAACGCGCCAAACGGGTAACTGCCAGGCGCACAGCCTGAGCGGTTACGTGATTTTCAAAGTCACAGGCAGCCGAGCAATAGCCTCGAAACGCCGTTAGTGTAGCAGATTCTACTAAACTGGCAAGCGGGGCAGCGTTCGAGCAACCTGTCACCTCCCAGCAAAAGAGGCACCGGAGAATATCATTCCCCGGTGCCATACTGAACCCCTTCTCCTTAAAAGACTTATCGCTCCCAAATTCGGATGGGCCGTGTGTGAAGCGAATGGAGAAGAGCGCCGCAGCCAATGTTGTTCTGCACCTCGTCGTCGTCGACAGCCTGCACGTCCAAGACGTGCTTGACCCCGCGCGCGCCGACGCTCTCGACGTACCCGTCGACCAGAGCGCGGTCCAGCGCGTTCGAAATCGCCGCCAGGGCCTGGGTCTTCCGGTGCGCCCACACCAACAGGTGCAGCATCCGTTGCTGCCCGGGCTTTCCGAAGCAGACGTCCTCGGCGGTGGCGTCGTAGTCGTAGATGTAGACCGCCTTGACGTTCTCGTCCCACGCCCCCAACCACTCCGCCGCGTGACCGGCCAGGGTGTAGTGGAAGTAACTGCACGCGCTGAGGTCGCCCTCTCGCAGGCGGCTGACCGCCGTCTCCCGATCTACACCGACCTTCTGCGCACAAGAACCAAGCGCGTCTTCGATGGCCGTCTCTGCCATACCGGTCGCGTCGGAAAGCACCAGTTCCAAATCGTCCGTCGTCCTCTGAACTACCTTCTTAACCGTCTTGGTTTCACTTGCCATTTTCTGATCCTCCTGAATTTGAATGCTCTCTCGATTTCGACCTCATTATAACAAAAAAGGCATGAAAAACTCACAGAAATCCCCCACCAGGTCATGAAAATCGCATGAAAAAGGCAACTGTGAAGCGCGATCTGAGCAGGCACTCTTCTCAAGAAGTGGGGCCGAGCGCCAACGTGCGCAGGCTGTACAGCGCGCCCTTTTTGGGATATACTATCGGTACTCACGGACCAGGAGGGCCGCGTATTATGGATGAGTATGCCGAAGGGCCAGATGGGGGCTTTTGCCAGCCGGTTTGGACCTACCGGGGGTACAAGCTGGACGACAAAGATTTCACTACGGCGATGGTACACCTGTACCGGGCCGAGGTGTCGCGGGCGAATACGTGGCGCAAGCGACTGGACACCACAACCAACTGGGCGGTGGTGACGTTCGGTGCAGCGTTGACCTTCGCCTTCGGCTCGCCCGATAACCCCCATTTCATCTTGCTGCTGGAATTGATGCTGATCCTGGCATTTCTCTACATCGAATCGCGCCGCTACCGGTACTACCAATTGTGGTCGTACCGCCTGCACTTGATCGAGACGGACTTCTTCGCTGCAATGCTCGCCCCTCCCTTTCGCCCCTCGTCCGATTGGTCGGGACGCCTGGTGGAAACGCTGCACCGGCCCGCTTACCCGATGCCGCGTTGGGAAGCGGTGGGCCGCCGCTTCAGCCGCAACTACTTCTTCATCGTCACCTTGTTGATCATTGGATGGCTGGGAAAACTGTGGCTCTATCCCTCATCGACGGAAGATTGGCCGATCATCGTCGGCCGGGCAACAATCGGAGCAGTAAGCGGAGGGTGGGTGTTCGCTGCCGTCGCGGCCCTCTACCTGGGACTGATAATGATGGCGGTTCTGTCCTCTCTCCCGCCATCCTGGCGCGACCGCCTGCTCCACCCCGCGTCGCCCAAGCACGTGCCCTGGAAAATAGGCGCCTCCCCCGCCGATCACCTGGCGACGATTATCACCACCAAAGGAAAAGAGGTCGGCGCACAATTGTTGAGGGAATTGGGACGCGGCGTCACGGAGCTGCACGGCACCGGAATGTATACCGGGCAGGGCAAAGACGTGCTGCTGTGCGCAGTCACAGACGCCCAGGTGCGGATATTGAAACAGATCGTGCAGGAAATCGACGCAGACGCCTTCTACATCGTCAGCCGGGCGGAAGAGGTGCGCGGCAAAGGGTTCCGCTCCTTCCAAGCCCCCAGTTGAGCGCCCCGTCATTTGCCCAAACCCGCGCTTCCTGGTATCATTCCCCCCGCCATGGCTAACGAAACGCCGCTGATCCTGGTAACCAATGACGATGGCATCCACTCGCACGGCCTGCGCGCAGCCGCACGCGCCGCGATGAGCCTGGGACAGGCGCTGGTCGTCGCGCCGTGCGAACAGTGGTCAGGCGCCGGGCGGTCTTTCCCCCGCGATTCGACCGGCGCGATCGGCACCCACCGCCTGACCGTCGGCCAGGAAACGATCGACGCCTTCTGCGTCGACGCGTCGCCCGCCCAGGTCGTGCTCCACGCACTCCTGAAGCTGGCCCCGCGCCGGCCCGACCTGATCGTGGTGGGCATCAACTATGGCGAGAACCTGGGCGCCGATATCACCATCTCCGGCACCGTCGGCGCAGCCCTCCAGGGCGCTACGTTCCACATCCCCGCGCTGGCCGTCTCCCTCCAAACGCCCAAAGAGACGCACGCTAACCCGTCCGACGACGTGGACTTCTCGACGGCCATTCACTTCACGCGCTACTTCTCCCAGCGCTTGCTGGCGGCCCGGCTCCCCTTCGACGCGGACGTGCTCAAGATCGACGTCCCCTGCGACGCCACGCCTGAAACGCCCTGGCGACTGACCCGCGTCTCCCGCCAGACATACTACTACGCCGTTTTGCCTCACCACCAGGCCGGCCCAATGGACTACCGGCCGCGCGACGATACGGACGCGCTGGAGCACGATTCGGACATCTACGCCTTCGTCGTCGACCGCGTCGTCTCCGTCTCCCCGCTGAGCATCGACCTGACCACACGCGCCGATCCGGAGGAAGTCGCCCAGGTGTTACAACACGCTCCCGCAACGTAGACCGCACCCGCTTTGACCCATTCTATCGGTGTGATATAATCGACCTATGAAACCTTACATTTCGATCGTTATACCGGTCTATAATGAAGCCGGCTCTTTGCCCGAACTGTATGCCGAGTTGACCGACGTCCTGGGCCGCCTGGCGCACCCCTACGAGATCGTCGCGGTCGACGACGGCAGCACCGACGAGAGCTTGCGCGTGCTGCGCGACCTCCAGGCCGCAGACCCGCACCTGCGCATCGTCCACTTCCGCCGCAACTTCGGGCAGACGGCCGCGTTTGCCGCCGGGTTCGATTACGCGCGCGGCGACCTGATCATCACCATCGACGCCGACGGCCAGAACGACCCCGCCGACATCCCCCGCCTGCTGGAAGTGCTGGACGAGGGGCACTACGACATCGTCAGCGGATGGCGGCAGGATCGAAAAGAGCCGTTCCTCACCCGCCGCCTGCCCTCGATGGCCGCCAATCGCCTCATCTCCCGCTCGACCGGCGTCAGCCTGCACGACTACGGCTGCTCTCTCAAAATCTACCGCGCCGATGTGGCCAAAAATGTCCACCTCTACGGTGAACTGCACCGCTTCATCCCCGCTCTGGCCGGCTGGATGGGCGTGCGCGTAGCCGAGGTGCCGGTGCGCGACCGCCCGCGCGTCTATGGCAAGTCGAAGTACGGCCTCTCTCGCACCGTGCGCGTCCTGCTGGACCTGTTCCTCGTCACCTACCTGCTCAGCTTCTCCTCCCGCCCCATGCAGTTGTTCGGGCTGATCGGGTTGATCCTGAACAGCGCCGGCGGCCTGATCGGCGCATACCTGGCAGGCGCGAAGATCGTCAACGGCATCGTCGGCGGGGCAGAGGGGTTCCGCGCCTACCGCATCGGAACCAGCCCCTGGTTGATGCTGGCCGTCCTGCTCATCGTCCTGGGCGTTCAGTTCGTGGTCCTGGGACTGCTGGCCGAGGTCATCAACCGCACCTACCACGAGGCGCAGGACAAATCGATCTACGCCGTCCGCGAAGTGATCGAAACACAGGAGGCTGAATGAGTCGCGTATTGGTCATCGGTATCGATGGGGGCACGTTCGATCTGCTCCGCCCTTGGGCGGAGCAGGGTTATCTCCCCACCCTGCGGCGCTTGATGGCAGAGGGCGCCACCGGCCTGCTCGAATCGACGTTGCCCCCGGTCACCTCACCCGCCTGGCCAACATTCTCCACCGGCAAGAACCCGGGCAAACACGGCGTGTTCGACTTCATCCGCCCGACGGGCGGCGAGTTCGAGCTGGTCAACAGCACCTCGATCAAGGCCCCCACTTTGTGGCGAATCCTGTCCGAGGCCGGGCGGCGCGTGGGCGTGATCAACGTGCCAATCACCTACCCGCCCGCGCCGGTCAACGGCTTCCTGATCGGCGGGATGCTCTCCCCTAAAGGCAGCCACCATACCTACCCGGACGACCTGCTGGCGGCCTATGAACCGGAGTTGGGCCCCTATCGCATCTCGCCCGCCGTCCAGTACAAACGCGGCAACGAAGAGGCGTTCATCGACGACCTGATCGATTTGGTCGAGCAGCGCGGGAAATACGGCCTGCGGCTGATGCAGGCCCACACGCCAGACTTCATGATGCTTCACTTCCAGGCCTCCGACGTCCTGCAACACGCGCTGTGGAAGTTCGTAGACCCCGCCCATCCACTACACGACCCGCAACAAGCCGCGCACATCGTCCCGAGAATGCGCCAGGTCTTCGAGCACATCGACCACTACGTCGGCCGAATGACCGAGCTGGCCGGAGACGACGCGACGGTCATCATTATGAGCGATCACGGGTTTGGCTCGCTGCACTGGGTGGTCAACCTGAACCTGCTCTTCCTGGACGCCGGGCTGCTCCACCTCAAAAAGAACGCGTTTACCCGCGTGCGGGCCGGCCTGTTCCGCGCCGGGCTGACCCCCGCCTCCGTCTGGCACTTGATCGAGCGCGTGGGGCTGCAAAACTACGTCTGGCTGGTCTCCAAGTCCACCCGCAATAAGGTGGTGAGCAAATTTCTCTCGTTCGACGACGTCGACTGGTCGCGCACGCAGGCCTACTCGATGGGCCACGTCGGTCAGGTCTACATCAACCTCAAAGGCCGCGAGCCGCACGGTGTCGTAGAGCGGGGAGCCGAATACGAAGCGGTCCGCCAGCGCGTGATCGAGGTGTTGCAGACGCTGCGCCACCCACAAACCGGAGCGCCGCTGTTGGAACGCGTCATTTTGGGCGAAGCCGCAGCCCACGGCCCCTACGCCGGCTCCGCGCCGGACCTCCACATCATCATGGACGGCTACCGGGCGATTGTCTTCCCACTGTTCGCCGCCGACGGACGGCTCGTGACGCGCCAGATTCGGGGGGACTCCGGCTGCCATCGCGCGCACGGGATTCTGGTCGCCCACGGCCCGGCGGTGAAGCCGGGATACACGATCGAGGGCGCGCACATCCTCGACCTGGCCCCCACGATTCTGCACGTGATGGGCCTGCCGGTGCCGGAGGATATGGACGGCCGGGCCCTCACCGCGATGCTTACCTCTGACCGCGCGGTCGCGTACGAATCGACTGAGCGAGCGCAGACAGGTGCCGAGACGGGGCTTTCTGCCGTGGAATCCGCCGAAGTGGAGGATCGGCTGCGCTCGCTGGGCTATCTGGGATAACCATGGCAAATGATCAAATGGCAAAGGGCCAAATGAAAAATGGCAAAGTTTTGTCATTTGTCATTTTTGCATGTTTCGCATTCTCGTTTTTCATTCGTTTGACGGCGCTCGGCCACTACGTCACCCCCGACGAACCGGCCTGGATCGAGCGGTCGATCCACTTCGTCGATGCGCTGGCCGCACGCGATTGGGCCGCCGTCCCCTCAACCGGCCACCCCGGCGTGACGACGATGTGGTTGGGCGCGGCAGGTATCGCCGTGCAGCGCCTGCTCAGTCCCTTGGAAAGCGCCGCACACGTCGATTGGGTGCGCAACCTGGTCTGGTTGGCACCCGACAACGCCGCGGCGTTCGCACACCTGGCCTACTTCCTGTCCGCAGCGCGCATCGCCGTCGCCCTGACCACTACAGCGGGGCTGTTCGTCGCCTACCGGTTGATGTGCCGCCTCTTCGACCGGCGCACCGCGCTCCTGGCGACAGGGCTGCTGGCCCTGGACCCCTTTCTCGTCGGCCTCTCCGGGCTACTGCACACCGACGCGCTCCTGGCCACGTTCTGCCTGCTCGCCCTGCTGGCCGCCTTCAACGGACTACGCAGCCCGCGCCCGGTCGCCTGGTGGGCTCTCTCGGGCCTCTTCACCGGCCTGGCCCTGCTGACCAAAACCCCGGCCTTGATCCTCCCACCGTTTCTCTTCTTGGTGCTGCTTGTTTCCCGTCTGCGAATTAGGAATTGCGAATTAGGAATTATGAATCGCGAACCGCAATCCGCAATTCCTAATTCGCAACTCGCAATTCGCAACTCGCAATTCGCAATTCGCAACTCACAACTCACAATTCGTCTCCTATCTCTTGCCTCCTACCTCCTTACCGCCGGCCTCACCTACGTCGCCCTCTACCCCGCGCTGTGGGCCAACCCTCAGGAAGTGCTGAACATGGTGGCGGGAATTGCCGGCCAGCACGTCGACACGGTCTTGAACCCTACCTTCTTTCTCGGCCAGATGACCTTCGACCCCGGCCCGGCGTTCTACCCGCTGGTCTTTCTTCTGCGCATCTCGCCGGTGGTCCTGGTGGGGCTGCTGTTCGGCCTGTTCCGGCTGCGACGTGTGCCCGCCGAGCGCCGCCTCGTATTCGTCGCGTTTCTGGCCTTCGCCCTCCTCTTCGGCGTAGCGGTGAGCCTGGCCGCCAAGAAGCATGACCGCTATCTCTTGCCCGCATTGCTGCCACTGACGGTCGCTGCAGCACTCGCCCTCGACACGCTGCCCACAACCGCCCGGTTCACACGCTGGCTGCCCCTGGCCTTCCAACTCGTTCTGCTCCTGCCCTTTGCAACATACCCGCTGGGTTACTACAATCCACTCGCCGGAGGGCCTTGGGTCGCCGAGTGGGCCCTGCCGGTGGGATGGGGCGAAGAAATGGGCGCAGCGGCCCACTGGCTGAATCAGCTCCCCGATGCCGAACGCCTCACCGTCGCCGCGCCATCGATCCCCTCCTTCGCGCCGCTCTTTTCCGGCCGCACGGTGGCGCGCAACCAGGCGCAACTGGCAGACTACATCGTCTACTTTCCGGCCCGGCCCACCGGGCTTGCCTTTCCCCCATCGCGCGCGCAGCTCGGCGGGGCACTGCCCGGCCCGCCCGTCTACACCGCGACGCTGGGCTTTCTCGACCGCGCCGTCGTGGTGGCAAACGCGGCCCCGGCCGAGCAAGCAGCTTACCTCGCCGCCCACGCCGGGCCGGACGACCTGATCCTGCTCGATGCAGACACCCCGCTGCTCTCCCAGTACCACGGGCCGGGCGAAGTGGCCTCTGCCGCAACGCAGGTCGACGAGGCCGCCCTCGCAGCCTGGCTGGCCGCACACACACCCGGGCGCACCGCTCTCTGGCAAGTCGCCGTGCCGGGCGCCTCCCCCATCACCGCCGCCCACCTGCGCCGGCAAATACAGGCCCTCGCCGACCCAACCGACACCGTCACGCTGGACGGAGTGTCCATCACGCGCCACACCCTCCGCCCAACGCCTGCTCCATCGCATGCCGTGCCCTACCGGGCCGTCTTCAGCGGGCAAGTCGCAGTAGTAGATAGCCTCATCGCTGCGACCGTCGCACGGCCCGCGCACCTCACCTTCGTCTTACGCTGGTGGGCTCCCGCCGCCCCTGTCACCGACTATCAAGCCATCTTTATGCTGCGCGACGCGGACGGCCGGCTATGGGCCACCCTCGAGCGGCCGGTGTTGAACGACGTCGATTTCACCACCGCCGCCTGGCCCACAGGCGAATGGACCGACCAGAGCTTCACCATGCCGCTGCCGCCGGGCATCCCCCCAGGCGATTACGCCCTCGAAGTGGCCCTCCACGACGCCGCCACCGGGGCAGGACAGGGAGCCGCCGCGCCCGACGGCGCTTTCCGCGGCACGCGCATCCCCCTCGGGCAGACGCGCGTGCTCTCCGGGTCGCTCCCGCCGGCTTTTGCGCCGCGCGAGTCGGCCCGCCGCGTCGATCTGCCCGCCGGCCCGTTGACGCTGCTGGCGGTCGAGCCGCCGTGGCCGCAAGTTCCGTCCGGCGATACGCTGCGCTTCGCCCTCTTCTGGCGCGCCGACGCCGCGCCACAGGCGGATTATCGCGTCCGGTTGGAAGTGCTCGACGCGGCCGGACAGGTCGTGCAAGCATCGGTCGAGCCGCTCAGCCCCTACCCCACGTCCAACTGGCGCGCCGGAGAGTGGTTCGAGAGCCGCCACGAGATCGTCGCCGCGCCGGACCTCCCTCCCGGGGACTATCGCCTGATGCTCAATGTGTTGGACGAGACCGGCGCACCTTTGTGGGACACGCACCGGTTAGTGGCCGAGGTCACGCTCCAGCCTCGCGAGCGCACGTTCGACCTGCCGGCGGACGTTCCGCACTTGCTGGACGTAACCTTCGGGGGCGCGATCCGCCTGCACGGCTACGGCCCGGCCGAGGTGTCGGTCGTGCCGGGGGCAGGGCTGCCGTTGCGCCTGGTCTGGCAGGCCACCGGCCCCGCCGATCGGGACTATACCCTCTTCGTCCACCTGTGGGGGCCGGATGGTCGAACCTACGGCCAGGTCGA
>JAFGOJ010000093.1 GCA_016926575.1 Anaerolineae bacterium
CATTCGCCCGGGGTTGATGAACTGTTCAAGACGCTTAGGAGGCGCCCCAGACGGCTTAGAGAGCCCTAGTACTGCTACGAATGCCCCGCCGGGTGTCAAATTGACGAAGCGCAGGCACTGCGCTACAATGAAAGTCGCTGGGTGGGCTAAGCGGTGAGCGTCGGCTCGATGCCGGCGCGGTGCTACTCGTTGAGAGGCAGACGCTGCGCGGGAGGTGCCCGATGTCCCATAGAACCGAAAAGCAGAAAATGCTGGCCGGAGAAATTTATAACTGTCTTGATCCTGATTTAGGGGTCGAACGCCAGCAGGTCAAGACGTTGCTCCGGCGTTACAATCTGACCGAGACGATAGACGAACGCCAGGCTATCCTCCGGCAATTGCTCGGGCAGATTGGCCGGGAGTCGATTATCGAGCCGCCCTTCCACTGTGTGTACGGTCAGAACATCTATCTCGGCGACCACGTGTACCTGAATTTCCTGTGCACCATTTTGGACTGCAACGAGGTGCATATCGGCCACCACGTTATGATCGGGCCGGGCGTTCAGATCTACACCGCTGCCCATCTTCTGCAAGCCGAACCCCGCAACCAGGGTCTGGAAGAAGCCAAACCGGTCGTGATCGAGGACAATGTGTGGTTGGGGGGGAGTGCTATTCTCCTCCCTGGCGTGCGAGTGGGGCGAAATGCCGTGGTGGGCGCGGGGGCGGTCGTCACCCGGAATGTGCCGGCGAATACGGTCGTGGTGGGGAATCCGGCTAGAGTGATCAGAGAGATCGAGCAGCTATAGTCGACCGGCTCCCCACGTTGCGCTCTTTACTTGGGGTGGTATAATTCCCAGGATATGATCAACGAGCGCGTCTACCGCAGCGAAGGCATCGTGGTGCACCGGCGTAACCAGGGCGAAGCCGACCGTATTCTGACGCTTTGCACGCCCCAAGGCAAGGTGCAGGTTGTTGCCAAGGGTGCGCGCAAGGTGCGCAGCCGTAAAGCCGGGCACCTGGAGCTGTTCGCCCATGCCCAACTCACCCTGGCCCGCAGCCGTTCTTCGTGGGACATCGTTACACAGGCCGAGACGGTCGCGCCCAACACCGCGCTGCGCGGCGACCTGGTGCGCGGCACCTACGCGCGCTACGCCGTCGAACTGTACGATCGCTTCATTGCCGAGGGCGAGGGTGGACCGTCACTGTTTGACTTGCTGGCGCGGATGCTGGCCTACCTGTGTGAAGAAGAGCGCCTCGACCTGTTGGCGCGCGCCTACGAACAACGGCTCCTGATGCTGGTCGGCTTCCGCCCCGAGTGGGAGCACTGCGTCGGCGAGCGGGGTGGGGGGCTGTGCGAACGCCCGCTCGACCCACACGGCGAGCGCCCCTTCGGTCTGGATCCGGAACGCGGCGGCGGCCTGTGCCCCGATTGTTACCATACCCACCGGCAGGAGCACGCCGTCGTTCCCCTCTCGCCCGCCGCGCTCCAACTTTTCCAGGCCCTCCAACGCGAACCGTTCGTGCAGGTGCGTGAGATGCCCGTCTCTCCCGTGCTGCTCGAAGAGGTCGAACGCGCCGCGCGCCACTACATCACCTACTACCTCGAACGGGACGTTCAGACGGGCCGCTTCATGCGTCGCCTGGACTTGAATCGACAGGGCGAAGGGGCACACATCGACCCGCCTTCAGCCCCGGCCGGTAAGGCCGTAGGCCCATTGTCGAAAATGTAGGTCACGCTTCCAGCGTGAAGCCCGCTCGGCGCGGGTCCACGACCCGCGCTCCCGCCGGGTCCGTGACCCGGCGGGAGCAAGAGGGGCCGCCTGCGGCGTTGACCCAGGCCCATTTGCGGAAGGGGCCCGGGGAAACCGGAAGGAAACCGGAAGGTAAACCGCAGGTTTACCCGTTACCCGTTTCCTCGGCGGGGTGCAGGGGCGTAGGGGCGCGGCATGCCGCGCCCTGCTGCAAGGGTATGTTAGACAAGGGCGGCGGGTTGGAAACCCGCCCTACTGAAAAGTTATTCACCACAAAGAGCACAAAGGACACAAATTACTGTCTGAAAGTTGAGGAGCCATGAACAAACCACTCTCATTCCAACAAGTCATTCTGCGTTTGCAATCGTTCTGGGCCGACCACGACTGCCTGATCTGGCAGCCGTACAGCGAAAAGGTCGGTGCAGGGACGATGAACCCGGGCACTGTCTTGCGTGTGTTGGGTCCTGAACCGTGGAGCGTGGGCTACGTCGAGCCCTCCTACCGCCCCGCCGACGGCCGCTACGGCGAGAACCCCAACCGTATGCAGATGCACACCCAGTATCAAGTCATCCTCAAACCCGACCCCGGCAACCCGCAGGAGCTGTACCTGCAAAGTCTGGAGGCACTGGGCATCCGCCGCGACGAGCACGACATCCGCTTCGTGGAGGATAACTGGGAAAGTCCTGTTCTGGGAGCCTGGGGCCTGGGCTGGGAGGTGTGGCTGGACGGGCTCGAAATCACCCAGTTCACCTACTTCCAGCAGTCCGGCGGCTTCGTCATCGACCCGCCCGCCGTGGAGATTACCTACGGGATGGAACGCATCATCATGTTCCTCCAGCGCGTGCGCTCGGTGTGGGAGATCGATTGGGACGGCCGCCACACCTACGGCGACGTGCTCTTGGACCCGGAAGTCGAGCACTGCCGCTACGCCTTCGAACTGGCCGATGTCGAATCGGTGCAGCACATGTACGCCCTGTTCGAGAAAGAAGCGCGCCGCTGCCTGGAGGCGGGCCTGGTCATCCCCGCCCACGACTACGTTCTGCGCTGCTCGCACGCCTTCAACCTGCTCGACACACGCGGCGCAGTCGGCGTGACCGAGCGGGCCACGTTCTTCCGCCGCATGCGCGACCTCTCGCGCGAGGTGGCCGAGGCCTACCTGGCACAGCGCCAGCGGCAGGAGTACCCCTGGTTGAGCGACGAACCGCCGGCGGAACGCGCCGCGTTGGCCGATAAGCCATCCGCCTGGCCTGCCGACCCCGCGCCCTTCTTGCTGGAAATCGGCGTCGAAGAGCTGCCCCCCGCCGACCTCGACGGCGCGCTGGAACAGTTGAGCACCGCCCTCCCCGCGCTGCTGGCCGACGCGCGCCTGGACTACGCGGGCCTGCGTGTGCTGGGCACCCCGCGCCGGCTGGCCGTGCTCGTCGACGGCCTGGCCCCCCACCAACGCGCCGTGGAATCGCTGGTCAAAGGCCCGCCCGCGCGTGCCGCGTTCGATGGCGCCGGTCAGCCCACCCGCGCCGCCGAGGGCTTCGCCCGCAAGCTAGGTGTCTCGGTCGGCGACCTCTCCGTGCGCGAGATCGACGGCGGTGAGTACCTGGTCGGCGTCCACAGCGAAGCGGGCCGGCCCGCGGGCGACGTCCTCTCCGAACGCCTGCCCGAGCTGATTGCCGGGCTGCACTTCCCCAGAAGCATGCGCTGGAATCAGAGCGGCGTCGCTTTCTCGCGCCCCATCCGCTGGTTCGTGGCATTGCTGGGAACGGACGTGGTGCCCTTCGCCTACGCCGGCATCGCCAGCGGGCGCGCCAGCCGCGGTTCCCGCCCCGCGGGCTCTCCCTCCTTCGACGTCCCCGGTGCTGCCGCCTACGTGGCGCTGCTGGACGCCCACCACATCCTGCTCGATCCGGCCGCGCGCCGCGCGGCAGTGGCGGAGCAGGTCGCGGTGCTGGCCGCGAGCGTGGGTGGGCGCACCCCCGACGATCCCGCCCTGCTGGCGGAAGTGACCCACCTGGTCGAACAACCCACGGCCATCCTGGGCCACTTCGATGCAGCCTACCTGACCCTGCCCGACGCGGTGCTCGTGGCGGTGATGAAGAAGCATCAGCGCTACTTCCCCATCGTCGACGCGGACGGGCGGCTGATGCCCCACTTCGTCGTCGTGCGCAACGGCGGCGAGGCGCACGCCGAGCTCGTGCGTCATGGGAACGAGGAGGTCATCCGCGCCCGCTTTGCCGACGCTGCTTTCTTCTACAAAGCCGACACGCGTCAAGCGCTGGAGGCGTTCCTTCCCCGCCTGGACACGCTGACTTTCGAGGAGCACCTGGGATCGATGCTGGATAAGACCCGGCGCATCGAACAGCTGGTGCCGGAATTGGCCCACGTGCTGGGCTTGAGTGTAGAGGAGACCACGACCGCCACGCGCGCAGCGCGCCTGTGCAAGGCGGATTTGGCCACCCAGATGGTGGTCGATTTCACCAGCCTGCAAGGGGTGATGGGACGGGAGTACGCGCTCACGTCCGGCGAACCGCCCGCGGTGGCCCAGGCGATCTTCGAGCACTACCTGCCGCGCTTCAGCGGCGACGTGCAGCCTCAGCACCTGCCCGGGCTGGTCGTCGGGCTGGCGGACCGGCTGGACAGTCTGACCGGGCTCTTCGCGGCCGGGCTGGCCCCCAGCGGCTCGGCCGATCTCTACGGGCTGCGTCGCGCCGCGCTGGCCGTTGTGCAGAACTTGATCGCGGCGGAGCAGTCTTTCTCCGTGGGGGATGGGCTGGCGCGTGCTGTGCGCCGCCTGCCGATCGAAGCTCCCGCCGGGGCGCTGGCGGCGGCCCAGGAATTCGTCGCCGGGCGGCTGCGGGTCTATCTGCGGGAGCAGGGCCTGCCCTACGACGTGGTCGAAGCCGTGCTGGCGGCGCGTGGGGACGATCCGTTCCAGGCGCAGACCGCGGCTGTGCAATTGAATCTCTGGATCGTCCGTGAGGACTGGCCCACTATCCTGGACAACTACGCGCGCTGCGTTCGCATCACACGCAGTTTCGAGGAACGGTTCGTGCTGGACGCGGACCGCTTCGTCCAGCCGGCGGAGCACGAACTCTATGCGGCCTACCAGGACGTGCGCGCCCGCGTCACGCCCGAGAGCAGCGTCGACGCGTTCTTGACGGCCTTCTTGCCGCTGGCCCCCGTCATCGACCGCTTCTTTGCCAAGGAGTCGGGGGTGCTGGTGATGGACGCGGACCCGGCCGTGCGCGAGAATCGCCTGGCACTGCTCCAACACGTGGCCGGTCTGGCCGTGGGGATCGTGGACCTGAGCCAGTTGGAGGGGTTCTAAAGGTCGCGCTGTTCCGAAAATAGAGCTCGTTCCTGTGGGGGCAGGCGCGCGATTCAATCGCGCGCCTACCCCCACGGGACAATGGGCTCCTGCCGGGTCCGTGACCCGGCGGGAGCGCGGATCACGGACCTGCGCCGAGCGGGCGTCACGCTGAAAGACACACCCCTGCCAGGCAGCACAGCCTGATCAGTTACGCAAAACCCACGTAGGTCACGCTAAAAGCGTGACCTACGTGGGTTCAGCGGTCTAGGCAACCTGGAATTGCCGTATTTTATCCGCCCAGGTAGGCTTTTTGGACCTCGGGGTTTTCCCGCAGTTCGTCGACCGTGCCTTCCAGCACCACGCGCCCGGTTTCCAGCACGTATCCGCGGTGCGCCACAGAGAACGCCATCAGCGCGTTCTGCTCCACCAAAAGGATCGTGGTGCCCTGCTCGTTCAGCTGGCGGACGACGCGGAAGATGTCTTCCACCAGCAGCGGGGCGAGGCCCATAGAGGGCTCGTCCAGGAGGAGCAGGCGCGGGCGGGCCATCATCGCCCGGCCGATGGCCAGCATCTGCTGTTCGCCGCCGCTGAGCGTGCCGCCCACCTGCTTGCGCCGTTCTTCAAGGCGAGGAAACAGGTCGAACACGCGCCGCATATCCTCTTGAATCGCGCCGGCGTCGGCGCGGCGGAACGCGCCCATCTCCAGGTTCTCCTGCACCGTCAGCCGGCCGAAGATGCGCCGTCCTTCGGGCGACTGGGCCACACCCTTGCTCACGACCTCGTGGGCGGGTAGGCGGTGAATCGCCTCGTTCTCCAGAACGATTTCGCCGGAGCGCGGTTTGACCAGGCCACAGATGGCATTCAGCGTCGTGCTCTTCCCTGCGCCGTTCGCGCCGATCAGCGTCACAATTTCGCCTTCGTCGACGTTGATCGAGATGCCTTTCAGGGCGTGGATGTTGCCGTAATACGTGTGTACGTTGCGAACTTCGAGCATCGCCATCGTCTAGCCCTCCTCGCCCGCCGTGGCGGCGCCGCGCCCCAGGTACGCTTCGATCACCTTGGGGTTGCGTTGAATCTCGGCCGGTGTGCCCTCGGCGATCTTCGTTCCATAATCCAGCACCGTGATGTGCTCGGAGATGCTCATCACCACCTTCATGTCGTGCTCGATGAGCAGGATCGTGATGTGCAGCTCGTCGCGCAGGCTGCGGATGAAGTCGATCATGCCGACCGTTTCGGACGGGTTCATCCCGGCGGTGGGTTCGTCCAGCAAGAGCAGTTGTGGCTTGCTGGCCAGCGCGCGGGCGATCTCCAGGCGACGCTGGTCGCCGTAGGGCAAGTTCTTGGCGAACTCGTCGCCTTTGCCATACAGGCCCACGAAATTGAGCATCGACAGCGCTTCTTCCAGCGCCTGTTGTTCCTCCCGGCGCGTGTGGGGGAACTGAAACACAGACCCCGCGACGCCAGAGCGCAGGCGGTGGTGCTGCCCGACCAGCACGTTTTCGATGGCCGTCATGCCGTTGAACAGGCGAATGTTCTGGTAGGTGCGGGCGATGCCCAGCGCCGTGATTTGGTCGGGGCGGCGGTCGATCAGGGGCACGCCGTCGAAGCTGATCGTGCCCCCTTCGGGGCGGTAGAAGCCGGTGATGCAGTTGAAGAACGTCGTCTTGCCCGCGCCGTTGGGACCGATGATGCTGACGATGCTGCGCGGTTCGACTTCGAGGTCGACCGAATTGACGGCCGTCAGCCCGCCGAACTGTTTGGTGACGTTACTCGCGTGTAGGATGCTCACGCTGCACCTCCTGCTGCGACGACTTCCGTCGGCTCTTCTTCGTGAAGCTCCATTCTCCGGCGTTTAGAGGGCAGCAGGCCTTCCGGTCGCAGGATCATCATCATCACCAACAGCGCGCCGAAGACGAGTATGCGATAGTCGTCCAGCTCGCGCAGCATCTCCGGCAGACCCTTGAGCACCAGCGCGCCGATCACCACGCCGGGGATGCTGCCCATGCCGCCGATGATGACCAGGCAGAGCACGTTGATCGACACCAGCAGCGTGAAGTCCTCCGGTCCGGTGAACTTGTTGCGCGAGGCGAACAGGACGCCGCCGAACCCGGCGAACGCCGCGCCGATGGCGAACGCGAGCAGCTTGTATTTCAGCGTGTAGATGCCCATCGCTTCGGCCACGTCCTCGTCCTCGCGCATCGCCATCCAGGCCCGTCCCACGCGCGAGTTTTGCAGCCGGTAGGTGAGGTAGGCCACCAGGATGATGCCGAGGATGATGAAGTACATGAAGTGCTGGGAACTGCTGAGGTCCATCCCGAAGAGCGATGGCCCTGCCACGGCGCGGATGCCGCGCGGCCCGCCGGTGAAGCTCGTCAGCACGTCGCTCTTGGAGAGAATGCGGATGATCTCACCGAAGCCCAGCGTCACGATGGCCAGGTAGTCGCCACGCATACGCAGGACGGGAATGCCCAGCAGCACCCCGGTGATCGACGCCAGCACGACGCCAATCGGCAGGACCAGCCAGAAGCTCATGCCGATGTTGTGAGGGGCGGGGGCGGTGAGCATCGCCACGGTGTAGGCCCCGATGGCGAAGAAGGCCACGTACCCCAGGTCCAGCAGCCCGGCCAGGCCGACCACGATGTTCAGCCCCAGGCCCAATATCACGTAGATACCCACCGTGCCCAGGGTGTAGTTCCAATACCGGCCGAGCAGTTGTGGGGCAATCAGCAGCAGGACCAACCCCAGGCCGTACACGATATACGGCGCGTATTTGTACTCGCGGAACGCGGCCACCGGCGGCAGGTCGAGGCCCTGGTCGCGCATTCCCCAGAACCAACTGCGGAACGCAGCGCCCCACTGATAGTGGGCGGAGGCATACGAGGGCAGCGCCCCGAGCAGGCCGGCCAGGGTGAAGATGGCGAAGACGATCAGGGCGGCGGCGACCGGAGCCGCCCCGAAGCGCAGCAGATCGATTGCCTCGGGGGTGAGTTGAACCAGCCACTGGCGCACCTCGGTGCCGGAATCGATCAGCGTAGCGACGATCCCGACGAAAATGCCCACCATCGCCCCCTGTGCCACTCCCGCCGCCAAACCGGCAACGGCGGCCTCCTTCCATGAGGCCGCATGCGTGTTGCGACGCGCGTTCACGCCGCCCAGCAGCGCCAGCAGACCCAGCAGGACCCAGGCTCCCAGGGCGTTGGAGGACAGGTCGAACCATCCTCGCACGATGCCTCCTACCAGGACCGTCAGGCCCAGTAGGATGATGAAGATGCTGATTGTGCCGATGATGAATCCGTTACGTAAAGCCTGGCGAACGTTCATCTTTCTCTCCTAACGCACGACGGCAGCAGATGTGGGGCGTTCATTATGCCTTCTTCTCGGACAAGACCTCGCCCAGCAATCCGGTGGGTCGGAAGATCAACACCAGTACCAGGATCGAGAAGGCCAGCACGTCCTTGAGCTGGAACGGCATACCGAGCACGGCGGGTCCCAGCGCCTCGAAGATGCCCAGCGTCAGGCCGCCCATCATCGCGCCGGGGATGTTACCGATGCCGCCCAAAACCGCTGCTGTGAAGGCTTTCAGACCGGGCAGGAAACCCACGAAGTGGTAGATGATGCCCATATGCAGGCCCCACATCACCCCGGCCGCGCCGGCCAGTGCGCCGCTGATGGCGAACGTGGTCGAAATGACCTGGTCGACGTCGATGCCCATCAGGGCCGCCGTCTGCTTGTCTTCGGCCACTGCCCGCATTGCCTTGCCCATCTTGGTGCGTTGGACCAGCAGGGCCAGGCCGATCATCAACAGGACGGACAGCACGAATGTGAGCACGCCGGTGTAGGTGAGCAGGACGTCGCCCTCGCCAATGTGGAAGGTCCACCCGACGTTGCGCTCGATGATGGTGGGGTTCGAGTACGTCTGCCGCTGCGCGCCGAAGACCAACTGCGCAGCGTTTTCGAGGAACAGGGAGGCGCCAATCGCGCTGATCAGCGGCACCAGCCGCGGCGCGCCGCGCAAAGGGCGGTAGGCGACGCGCTCCAACACGACCGCAATCACCGTCGCCGCAACCATCCCCACGAGGAAAGCGATGATGACGGAGAGAATCGACCAGAAAATGCTTTGATTCAACAGGCCTGTGCCGCGCAGCGCCTCCAGAGTGAAGAAACCGGCGAACGCGCCCAACATCATCACGTCGCCGTGGGCGAAGTTGATCATAAAAAGAATGCCGTACACCAACGTATAGCCCAGGGCAATCACTGCGTAGACGCCGCCGAGGATGATGCCGGAGATTGCAAAGCGCATCCAGGTATCGGGGCCGTAAACTTGCTGGACGAAGAGGACGTTCCAGAACCGCCACAGGATGAACGCCAGAACGACGACGCCGATGAGCGGTCGAATCCACCGGCCGACGTTGAAGGACTGCTTCGGTCGAGACGCTTCAGCTTCCATAGAATACCTCGCTAAGGGAAGGCGATGAGGCGGGTTTCCCCACCTCATCGCGCACAGTCGACACACCGCTCAACGCGGTTCAAGCGAGAACGAAGGCCGGCTTACTGCCCGGGCCCCGGTACCCACGCACCATTCTCAACGATCATGAACTGAATAGACGCTGCGGCGCACTCGCCGACGTCACTACAGGTGATCGTGCCGGTGAGTCCCTGGTAGTTCGACGTCGCGCGCACGGCATCTGCCAGCGCCTTGCGCGGGACGATCAGGTTATCGCCGGACTGCACTGCGACCGATTCGATGGCATTGATCAAGATCGTCGTGGCGTCGTAGCTGTGGGGGCTGAAGGTGCTTAGCTCGCCCTGCTCGTCGCCATAGGTGGCCTGGTAATCGGCGCGGAACTGCGTGAACGCGCCAGATTCGGGGATCGGCACGAAGGTCGAGAAGGTGCCTTCGGCGCCGCCACCGGCCAGGTTGATGTAGTTGATGCCGTAGGTGCCGTCGCAGCCGAAGAACAGAGCGTCTTCCAGGCCGGCGCCGGCCATCTGCGAGGCGAGGACGGCCGCGTCGGAGTCGTATCCGCCGTAGTAGATCAGTTCGGGGCCGAGCGCGGCCACTGCGGCCAGCGGGGCGCTGTAGTCGGTCTCGCCGGGCGTGACGGCCTCGGTGCCGACCACGGTGCCGCCCAGGTCTTCGAAGAACTGGCCGGCCATTTCGGCCAGGCCCTGGCCGTACGCGCCACCGTCGTGCATCAAGGCGATGCTACGGATGCCCAGTTGGTTGTAGATGTAGTTCGCGGCGTATTCACCCTGCATCCGGTCGTGGAACGCGACGCGGTTGAAGACATACGACCCCAGATCGGTCAGTGAGGGGTTGGTCGCCGAAGCCGACATCATGACGATACCCGCCTCTTCGTAGATCGGGATCGCTACCTCGGTCGAGCCGGAGAACGAGTGGCCGCTGATCGCCACCACCCGCGGGTCCGCAGCCAGCTTGTTGGCGACGGACGCGCCCTGTTCCGGCGTGCCTTGCGTGTCTTCGACCACCAGTTCGATATCGAAGCCGTGGACGGTGGGGTGGGCCGCGACTGCCATCTCGGCGCCGCGGGACATATCGATGCCGAAGGCCGAGTAGTCACCTGTCATCGGGCCGACGTACGCTACCTTGACCGTTTGCCCGGGTTCGAACGTCGCGCAGCCCCATTCGTCGGTGCACTCATACTCTTCTGCCGCCGGCTGGCATCCAACCAGGGCGAATACCAATGCCAATACAATCGCAACCAACAGATATCGATTCCGCATCTTATTCTCCTCCTCCTATCGTTGACGAAACTGTAAATTTGTATGTGAGTAGACTTCTATTTCGCAGTATATTGCATGTGCACCTCCTATATCTGCACACGTGGGGAAATGAGCGGACATACTACGCGCATTTTACATACGAAAACCAGGTTTGTCAACTTTGGCATTTCAGTTTATTTGACTTTATACAGCCCGCCCGTTATAATTGGAAGACAGATTTTTTTAAGGAGGAAAGTGACTGTGACGAAAAAATGGGTTTATCTTTCTAAGTCCGCCAAGGAAGATTTGGCGAAGACGTTGGGGCACGAGCCCGACTTGCTTACCCGCAAGATCATCCTGGGCGGCAAAGGCGCGGGCCTGGCCGAGATGACCTCGACCGGCGTGCCGGTTCCCCCGAGCTTCACGATTACGACCGAAGCGTGCGTGGAGTACATGAAGACCGGCGACTTTCCCGAGGGCATGTGGGAGCAGACGCTGGAGGCGCTGGCAGAGCTGGAAAAGGATACCGGGCGCACGTTTGGCGACCCCGCCAACCCGCTGCTGGTCTCTGTGCGCTCCGGCGCGCGGGACTCGATGCCGGGTATGATGGATACGGTGCTCAACCTGGGCCTCAACGACGAGACCCGCGTGGGGCTGGCGCGGCGCGCGGATAACGAGTGGTTCTCCTACGACGCCTACCGCCGCTTCATCACAATGTTCTCCGACATCGTGATGGATTATTCCCGCGAACATTTCGAGCACAAGCTGCGTGAACTGAAGAGCAAGGAAGGCGTCCACGACGATCCCGACGTCAGCCTGGGGGGCTTGAAGGCTCTGGTCGACGAGTACAAGCGGATGTACAAGGAGCACTTCGGTGAGGATTTCCCCACCGACCCGCACACGCAGCTCAAGCTGTCGATCAAGGCCGTCTTCGACTCGTGGAACGGTGCGCGCGCCATCGCCTACCGCGACTACAACCACATCCCGCACGACTGGGGCACCGCCGTCAACGTCTGCACGATGGTCTTCGGCAATTTCGGCGAGAACTCGGGCACCGGCGTGGCCTTCAGCCGCGACCCCGCCACCGGTGAGGCGGTGATGTACGGCGAGTACCTGCAAAACGCGCAGGGCGAAGACGTGGTCGCCGGCATCCGCACCCCCAAGAAGATCGCGGAACTGAAGAACGACATGCCGGTGATCTACGAGCAGTTCGCGGCCATCGCGACACAGTTGGAACAGCATTACCGGGATATGCAGGACATGGAGTTCACCGTCGAGAAGGGGAATCTGTGGATGTTGCAGACCCGGAACGGGAAGCGCACCGCGGCGGCGGCGGTGAAGGTCGCGGTCGATCTGGTGCGCGAGGGCCTGATCACCAAGGAAGAGGCCGTGATGCGCGTCAAGCCGTCCGAGGTCGACCAGTTGCTGCACCCCTTCTTCGACCCTACGGAAAAGAAGAGGGCGTCGGACCGCGGCGACTTGATCGCCAAAGGCCTCAACGCCTCGCCTGGCGCGGGCACCGGCATGGTCGTCTTCGAAGCCGCCAAAGCCCAGCAGATGGCCGCGGAGGGCAAAGCCGTCATCCTGGTGCGGCCGGAGACCTCTCCCGACGACGTGGCGGGCATGCTGGCGTCCGCGGGCGTGCTCACGCAGCACGGCGGCATGACGTCTCACGCGGCGGTCGTGGCGCGCGGGAACAACCTCCCCGGCGTCGTGGGCTGCGAAGGCATCGACGTGAACGTCGGACGGCGGCAGTTTACGGTCAAAGAGACCGGGTACGTTTTCAAAGAAGGCACGGTGATCTCCATCGACGGCGGCACCGGTGAGGTCTTCTTGGGCGTGATCCCCACGCTCGAAGTCGAGTATCAGAAGCAGGAAAACCTGGTCACGCTGCTCGAATGGGCCGACGCGATTCGCGTTTTGGGCGTGCGCACCAACGCCGACGACGGCCCCGCTGCCAGGACCGCGCGCATCTTCGGTGCTGAGGGCATCGGCCTGTGCCGCACCGAGCACATGTTCTTCAACCCCAAAGCGCGCGACGCGGTGGTGAGTATGATCATGGCGAAGACGCCCGAAGCGCGCCAGGCCGCACTCGAAGAAATGCTGCCCTTCCAAGAGCAGGACTTCGAAGAGGTCTTCGAGGCGATGGACGGCCTGCCGGTGATTATGCGCCTGATCGACCCGCCCATGCACGAGTTCCTGCCCTCGAAGGAGGAACTGATCGAGGCGATTTACGAGCTCAAGCTGAAGATTCTCACCCAGTCGCCGACGTTTAAGGAACTGGACGAACTGCGCGCTGAGTTGGAACAGAAAGAGGAGATGCTGCGGGCCGTCATCTCCCTGTGGGAAGTCAATCCGATGATGGGCCTGCGCGGCTGCCGGGCCGGGATTATGTACAAGGGCCTCACCGAGATGCAGACCCGCGCCTACTTCCAGGCCGCGTGCCGCTGCGCCAAGCGCGACGTCAAGGTCAAGCCCGAGGTGATGATCCCGCTGGTGGGTCACGTCAACGAGCTCAAGCTGGAGCGGGAAAAGCTCGAAGCGGTGGCCAAACAGGTGATGGAAGAAGAAGGGATCGAGGTCGAATACATGTTCGGCACGATGATCGAGGTCCCGCGCGCGGCGCTCACCGCCGGCGAGGTGGCTCAGTACGCCGACTTCTTCTCCTTCGGCACCAATGACCTGACGCAGATGACCTTCGGCTACAGCCGTGACGATGCCGAGGGCAAATTCCTTCTGACCTACATCGACGGGATCGACATTGGCGAGAAGGACCTGGACGGCAATCCGCTCAAGTTCAAGATCCTGCCTGTCAATCCCTTCGAGTCGCTTGACCAGACCGGTGTGGGCCGCCTGGTGAAGCTGTGTGTGGAAGAAGGCAAAGTAGCCAACCCCACCATCGAGGTCGGCATCTGTGGCGAGCACGGCGGCGACCCCGCCTCGATCGATTTCTGTCATCGCGTGGGGCTGGATTATGTGAGCTGCTCGCCTTACCGCGTCCCTGTGGCGCGGCTGGCGGCGGCGCAGGCAGCCATTCGCAACAGGTAGCACCTGCGGCGTACAATCGAGACCTCGGGGGTCTATGAGACCACCGAGGTCTTTTTCGTAACCTGTATTTGCGCTTTCCTTTTTTTTGATGTAAACTTATATAAATTTTTCAGGGGGAGGACAATGCAGAAATATGGCCAACGAAGGACGCAACAAAGCCCTTGAGACGGCATTGGCATCGTTGACGAAGCGGTTTGGAGACGGCGCGGTGATGCGCATGGGCGACGCGACGCACCTGGCGGTGGAGGTCATCCCCACCGGGGCGTTGTCGCTGGACATCGCGCTGGGAGTGGGTGGCATTCCACGCGGGCGCGTGACCGAGATCTACGGCCCCGACGGGGCCGGCAAGACCACCATCGCGCAGCACATCGTGGCGGAGACGCAGAAGATGGGCGGCGTAGCCGCGTACATCGATATGGAGCACGCGCTCGACCCGACCTACGCACGCGCCTGCGGGGTCGACGTGGACAATCTGTACATCTCCCAGCCAGACACGGGTGAGCAGGCGTTGGAGATTGCGGAGACGCTGGTGCGCAGCGGCGCGGTCGACCTGGTGGTGGTGGACTCGGTGGCGGCGTTGGTGCCACGGGCGGAGATCGAGGGGGAGATGGGGGATTCGCATCCCGGCTTGCAGGCGCGGCTGATGAGCCAGGCGCTGCGCAAGCTCTCCGGCGCGATCAAGCAGTCGAATACGGCCATGGTGTTTACCAACCAGTTGCGCGAGAAGATCGGGGTGATGTTCGGCAATCCGGAGACGACCAGCGGTGGGCGGGCGTTGCGGTTCTACGCCAGCGTGCGGCTGGACGTGCGGCGGATCACGGGCATCAAGGACAAAGGGGAGACGATCGGCAGCCGGACGCGGGTGCGGGTGCAGAAGAACAAGGTGGCGCCGCCGTTTCGCGCGGCGGAGTTCGACATCATCTACGGCGAGGGGGTCAGCCGCGAGGGTGACCTGCTGGACCTGGGGGTGGAGTACGGGGTGGTGAGCAAGCGCGGTTCGTACTTCTATTACGAGGGGGAGACCCTGGCCCAGGGGCGCGAAAACGCCAAGCAGG
>JAFGOJ010000094.1 GCA_016926575.1 Anaerolineae bacterium
AGAATGACAAAGTGAGCGCTATCTTGGCCTGACGTTTTTCTCTCCGACAGCCTTCTAGCCGTCAGTTTTTCGCTGACAGGGCAACACAGAAAGTTCTGGGAAGGTTGAACACTGATCGTCACAGGTTGGATGGCCCATTCGCCTTGATCGGTGTCGATGTGTGTCCAGTTTAGACAGGCGGTGTGAACTGGCGGTCGGCGCGGCCGGCGTCGTCGTTCCAGCGCAGCAGGTCGAGCGCGTAGCCGTTTTCTCCTTCCACCAGGCGGGCGAAGGTGAATTGTACCTCCTGCCCCAGCGTTTGGAGGCGGCGCTTGCCCTCGGCGAACCAGGGGATCCAGGAACCGGTGTTGACGTAGTAGACGGGGCCTCCGGCCTCGGGTTGCTCGACGATGCGGACGTCCGGTTTGTGGTCGTGGCCGAAGACGTAGAAGCGGATGTGGGGGTCGTGTGGGTGCAGGTGGCGGTGGATGCGCGCGGCGGCGGCGCACAGGAACGGTTCGGGGTGGCGCTTCTGCATACAGCGGCGCACGGCTTCGAAGGCCACCGGCGGGAGCAGCCACAACACGATCTTCGCCAGCAGTTGGAGCGCCGGGCCTGCGCCGGTGGCGAGGGGAATCAGGCCCGCCAGCGCGGGTGCGGCGAGCAGATACCACAGCAGGCCCAGGCCGAGCACTGCGCCGGTCAGCGCCAGCAGCAGAAGCAGCTTGAGGACGTGGCCCCAGGGGCTGAAGAAAAACCACGCCAGGGCGCGGCGGGTGAGGAGTGGCGGGTCGGACTCGTCGTAGATCGCCTTGACGGTCTGCGGATCGAGGCCGGATGTCTTGGCCTGCTGCGCGAAATCGTGCTCGGTGGGCGTTTGGTTCTTGCGCCTACCCGCCTGCCATAACTGCTGGGACATGTGGAGGAAGTCCACTCCGTGTCCAATGAGCATCGCCGCCATTTTCAGAGGGTAGCGGCGCAGCAGGTCCAGAATGACCACGGCGTGCTCACCTTCGTTTTCCCATTCGGGGAAGGCGTCTTCCAGGTGGTTGTGGAAGCAGGTTACGAACAGGCTGCCCACCGGCGGGTTGAGGCGGCGGCTCTGACCGGGCAGGGTGGGGCGGATGGGGTTGGCGCAGGCGTTCATCAGCTCGTACTGCTTGCCGTGCTCGGCGTAGAAAACGCCCGGGCGGTAGTGGAACCAACCGGGGCTGAAGTCGATGCGGGTCTGGAGGTCGGCGGGCGGCGGGCCGTCGCAGGATTGGGCGATGGCCTGGCGCAGGCGCTCCTGCACACTGGGCCAGAAGAGTTCGAGGTCGTGGTTGCCGCGCACGAAGACGATGCGGTGGCCCTGCCCCACGAACCAGGCCAGGGCCTGGAAGAAGACGGGGTGGCCGGCGTGGATCGATGCGACCTTGGAAGCGCTCTTTTCGGGGGTGGGGAGGAAGCCGTACGTGCGCTCGAAGGCGTCTTCGCGCGGCTGGGGGCGTTCGGGCACATCCTTGGGCGACGGCAGGGCTGCTTTGGTGGTCAGAAGCGCGGCCTGCGCCTCGGCCGGTGTGGTCAGCGTGAGCGGGACGGCACTCAGGTGTGGCTCAGCGTGCTGGGTGTAGACCTCGGCGGCCCAGTCGGGGACAGTGGGGGGGGCCGCTGTGGCGGCTTTGGCGACCGGCGGGGCGGGGGCGAGGGCCACCTTCCCCTCCCGCACGTCGTTCTCGAAGAGCAGGCGCTGGATGGCGACGGGGCTTTCCGGCGTGCCGAACTGGCGCTGCCAGTAGCGGACGACCGCCTGCGGGTCGGAGGGGTCAATGGCGGCGCGGCGCCGGTCGAGCGCGCGGACGTACTGGGCGACGACGGTCTCGTCGACGGGCAGGAAGTCGAACGTGTCTCCCACGAAGGTCAGCTCCCAGCGCCGGCCGGGGGCGCAGCTTGCGTCGGCCCAGCGCAGCCAGCGGAAGAACGCCTCGTCGAAGAAAAAGTCCTCGCGGGCGTGGTAGGCGTGCCGCCGGGAGTCGTAGCCCAGGGCCAGGTGCAGATCGCTGACGAAAAGAAAATCCCACATCGGTCACCCCCCGGCGATAAGGTGGATCACCCGCACGTCCGCGCCGTCTGGAATGGGGTGAGTGGCAAAGTCCTTGGTGATCACCTCTCCATTGATGGAGACGATGATGTGCGGGAAGGAGTAGCGCAACTGCGCCAGCAGGTCGGCGATGGTCATTCCCTCCTCCCATTCGATTCGATCGCGATTGTTGACGAGGATCACAGCCCTGCGCTCCAGAACCCGATCACCTTCCCGGAAGCGAGAAGCTTCCGGGAAGATGACTTGGGGATGGTTACAAATGCTTCTCGACGACGGCCAGCACGTCGGGGTAGTCGATGCCGAGTTTCTTCAGGTGTTCGGGGGTGGGGACGCCGTCCGCGGTCCAGCCGCGCCGCGCGTAGACGGCGTCGGTCAGCTTCTCGTAGCGGTCCATGCGGTACTCACGGTGGGCGGCCATTTTCTCCGCGAGGGTCATCTCGTCGGGATTCAGGCCCAGCCACTCGCGGAGTTGGGTGTCGTACCGCTCCTGGCGCGACAGGTACTCCTCTTCGGTCACCGGGCCGGCGGAACGGTAGGGGATGGCGTCGTGCTCGCGCAGGCCTTTACCCAGGCGGATGTTGAGGACGCGCTGCAGGTTGTAGACGCGCTCGGACTGGGTGATGATGTCGTCGTAGTCGATTTCCCGTCCGGTGACGCCCATGAAGATCTGGCGATAGTTCTCGACGTGGTGCATGATTTTCTGCGGCTCGGGAGAGAGCTTGTTCTTGGGGTCGACCACGTCGTTCCAGGGCAGCTTGCAGAAGCCGCACAGGCCGAACCAGGTGCGCCACATCGGGAAGTAGTGCAGCGCCTCGGCCTTGGCCTCGAAGGTGGGCAGCTCGTTGTTGACCATATCCATGAAGATCAGCCAGGCCTCGTCGTGCTGGGGGCCCTTGTTGGTCAGCCCGTAGCCGCCCTGTTGGGCCAGCGACTCTTTGGTCAGGTACTCGGAGTATTCGAGGCCCTTGTTCTCCATGCCGATGTCCTGCACGAACTGTGGGTCGGCCCCGAAGTGCTCGGCGAAGTACGCTTTCATGCGGCGGATGCCCTGCCCGAAGATCAGGCCGAAGCCCTCGCCGCGGCCCATCTGGTGCAGCACCTCGAGGGCGGCTTCGGCGTTGCCGAAGGTCAATTCCAGCCCGCCGGTCTTTTCCGCATCGAGGACGCCCGCCTCGTAGCACTCCATAGCGAAGGCCATCCCCGTGCCGAAAGAGATGGTGTCGATGCCGTAGGTGTCGCAGTAGAAGTTGATCTCCAGGATGGCCCACGGTTCGAAGATGCCGCAGTTCGAACCGCAGCCGGCGACGGTCTCGTACTCGGGGCCGTCGACGATCACGGTCTGGCCCTGGTAGGGGCCGGTCTTGACCTCGTAGCCGTCGACGGCGTGGGCGCAGGCGACGGTGCAGCCGTACCAGCAGCCGTCGGGCAGGCCCTGGGTGAGGAGTTCCTCCCACACTTCCCGCTTGATCTTCGGCGTGTCGGGGTGGCGGCCGAACTTGAAGTTGTGCACCGGCAGCAGGTCGTAGTCGTCCATGATCTGCACCAGGTAGGTGGTGCCGCTGGTGCGCATGTGGTTCTGGACGGGGTCGAACGTGGCGACTTCCTTGTGAATGCTCGCACCGGCAGCTTGCAGCTTGGAGAGGTCGGCTGGGGCGTTCATGTCGCCGGAGATGGGGAAGGAGCGGACGACCAGGGCCTTGACCTTCTTGTCGCGCAGGACCGTGCCGATGCCGCCGCGGCCGGCCTGTTTGTAGCGCAGGTCCTGGCGCTTCCGGTCGTACAGGCTGAAGTTGAGGCAGCCCATGCGGGTGTGCTCGGAACCGGTGCCGGCGGTGACGAAGGACATCTGCGGGTAGTCGTCTGCGCTTGGGGCGTAGTGTTCCAGCAGCCAGTGGCCCAGGAGGTGCGTGTCGGTGGGGGCGTCGGCGGGGGCCGCTTCGACGGTCACTTTGCCGCCGGGGGCGTCGATGAAGACGATGACCTCTTGATCCGCTTTGCCCTGCACCTCGATGGCGTCCCATCCGGCGAACTTGAGGTAGGGCCCGAAGTGGCCGCCGACGTTGCTGTCGATCATGACGTCGGTCAGCGGCGAGATAGCCGCGGCGATCGATTTGCCGGAGCCGGGGTACTGGGTGATGCCGCCGCAGGGGCCGGAGGAGATGACGACCTCGTTCTCGGGGCTGTCCCAGCGCGTCCCATCCTTCACGCCGTGCCACAGCAGCCACAGGTCGAAGCCGCGCCCGCCGATGAATTTCTCCTTCATCTCTTCGGTGACCGGCTTGGCGGCGATGGAGGGGGTGGATACGTCGACGTAGAGTGTCTGGCCGGCGTACCCGCGCTCGACGGCGGGGGGCGTGTAGGCGAATTCGGCCAGAATGGTTGTGGTTTTATCGGACATGGCCTTTCTCCTTATACCTGAAGTCCTGGGGCGCGGGGGGTGTCGATCTCGACGATCTCCAGCGCGTTTTCAGGGCACGCGTCGGCGCACTTTCCGCAGGCGACGCACTTGAAGACCTGGGTCTGGTCGGGATGGTAGAACATCGCGCCGTAGGGGCAGAAGCCGACGCAGGAGAGGCAGCCGACGCAGACCTTGTTCTTGACCAAGACGATGCCCTGTTTGTTTCTCGACAGCGCCTCGACCGGGCAGACGTCGATGCAGTCCCCCGCCTGGACACAATAGAGGGCGCTGAATGATCCATTCTCGCCCTCTGAAATGCGGATGCGGGACTTTTCCCGGTCGGTGACCTTGAACCAGGTCTCCGAGCAGACGTCTTCGCAAATGCCACAGCCAATGCAGCGTTCGGGGTTAAACGACAGGACTTTCATACGGGTTTCCCTCCTTTTTTGTGGGTGGGTTATTGTTGGGTCTCTGGGATTTCGCGTGGAAGGCGGGCAGATGTGGGGGTTTGGGCGGGCGTAGCCCGCCCAAACCCCCACTCCTAATGCCCCACCACGCGAAATCCCAAAGAGCGTTATTGTTCAGAACCTCATTGTATCATAGCTGAGGGGAAAAAGCCAAATGATCATCTCGTATGTAGCGCAGGCTTTCTAGCCTTTCCCCTGGCTCCCAAACAGCTCGATCTTGCGCTCGACGACGGCCTGCATCGCCGCGATCGATGGGCTGAGCACCTTACGCGGGTCGATCTCCTCCGGCTTCTCTGCCAGCGTTTGGCGCACCGACTGGGTGAAGGCGTGGCGAATCTCGGTGTCGATGTTGATCTTGCAGATGCCCAGGCCGACGGCGGTGCGAATCTGATGGTCGGGGATGCCGGACGCGCCGTGCAGCACCAGCGGCACGCTGACCTTGTCGCGGATGGCCTTGAGCCGGTCGAAATCGAGGTCCGGTTCGCCCTTGTAGAAGCCGTGCGCGTTGCCGATGGAGACGGCCAGGAAGTCGCAGCCCGACAGGTCGACCAGTTGGGCAGCTTCGTCGGGGTCGGTCATCGTCTTCTCGCGCTCGGAGACGACCACGTGCTCCTCCGCCCCGGCGATGCGGCCCAGTTCGGCCTCGACGGGCACGCCCAGCGCGTGCGCGGCCTCGACGACCTTGCGGATCTCGGCCACGTTCTGCTCGAAGGGCAGCTTCGACGCGTCGCGCATAATCGACGTAAAGCCGAAGCGCAGGCACAGCATCACCGTCTCGAAGTCGGGACCGTGGTCGAGGTGGATGGCGACCGGCACCCGCGCCCGGTGGGCGTGGGTCTGCACGATCAGCGATAGGAAATCGATGCCGGCGTACTTGATCGCCCCGGCCGAGACCTGCACCAGCACCGGCGCGCGCTGTGCCTCGGCGGCGGCGATGATGGCGTGGGTGATTTCCAGGTTGTTGGTGTTGAACGCGCCGACGGCGTAGCCGTTTTTCTGCGCGTCCAACAGCAGTTCTTTCGATGAGACGAGCATGTGATTCCTCCTTATGTGGTGATTATTCCGAAAATAGACCGTCTCGATGTAGGGCGGGTTTCTAACCCGCCGACCATCGGTTACCAAGACTTTGCGGTAGGGCGCAGCATGCTGCGCCCCTACTGCCCCTGCACCCCGCCGGGGAAACGGGTAAACCTGCGGTTTACCTTCCGGTTCCCCCGGACC
>JAFGOJ010000095.1 GCA_016926575.1 Anaerolineae bacterium
ATGACAGATCGGAAGTAACTGCTCAGCTTACGCTTCGCAGTTGCCTTTCCCGCCGCGAAAAGGGGGAATGGGGGTTTTGCGGGCGGCTTCGCCGCCCGCAAAACCCCCGTCTTTTCCCTTTGACGCGCCAGGCGGGTAACTGCCAGGCGCACAGCCTGAGCAGTTACCAATTTGCAATCTGCTTAAGATATGGCATAATAAAACAGAGCAACCTGGGCGGTCTCTTTCTACGTCTTGCTATAGAGGGAGACCGTTCGACATGTCACGAGGAGGATGGAGCTTATGCGTCGCTTTTTCGCGGCCTTTGTGGCTGTGATCGGGCTACTGGTTGGAGGGGCGAGCTACGTAGCTGCCCAAGAAGACGCGCCGGTGGTGCGGATGCTCTACTTCTGGCGCGAGGGGTGCACCCACTGCGCGGCGGTAGAGGAAGAGATATTGGCACCGCTGCAGGAGCAGTACGGCGACCAGATCGAGATTCGCATGCTGGAGGCGGGCGCCAGCACCAACCCTGAGAACTACGAGCTACTGGTGCGCATCGAAGAGGTTTTCAACGTGCCGCCGGAGCAGCGCGGCTTTCCCACTCTAGTGGTGGGGGGCGAGGTGCTGATCGGGGAAGAGGAGATTCGGAACGAGCTGTCGTGCTTGATGGATACGTGCATCGCGGCCGGGGGCACGACGTGGCCGTCCATCCCCGGTTTGGAAGAGGCCCTGTCGGGGGGCGGCTCGGGGGCGGTTGGGCCGTTGGTTCCGGCGGGTCCGGGCATCGAAGTGCCTCAGCCGGCTGAACCGGGCGATTGCGGCGATGGCACGGAAGTGATCTGCATCGCCGAAGGCTCTCCCATCTGGATGGCCTACTTCTATGAAGTAGGGTGCCAGGTCTGCAGCCGGGCCGAGACCGACATCGAATACCTTGAAGTGATCTATCCACAACTGATCGTCGACGAATTCAACGTCTACGACGACTTGCCGCTGGTTCAGTGGATGGCGGAGCGGGCCGGGCGGACCGATGACATCCACACGCCGATGGTCTTCATTGGCGATGACATGCTCGTCGGAGGAGAGGAGATCACGCCGCAGAACTTGCAGGCGCTGCTGGAAACGTACGCCCCGACGGGGGCCGAGAGGTTCTGGACGGACTTCGAGGCAGAAGGCCCGACTGACGTTACCTTCGTCAACTTTTTCACCGTGGTCTTGGCCGGGCTGGTGGACGGACTGAACCCGTGCGCGTTTGCTACATTGATATTCTTCATTTCCTATCTGGCCGCCAGCCAGCGGCAGGGGCGAGAGGCGTTGATAGCGGGTGCGGCGTTCACCGTAGGCGTTTTCCTGGCCTACCTGGGCGTCGGGTTGGGGCTGTACCGGCTCCTGGACGTCGTGTTCGATGCGTTCCCGTTCGTGGAATCCCTCCGGCGCATCGTCTACGGACTGACGGCGCTATTGTGTATCGCGCTGGCCGTTTTCAGCTTCAGGGACTATCTGAAGGCCCGCCAGGGTGAGATTACCGATATGGAGCTCAGCCTGCCCGAGTTCTTGCGCCGGCGCACGCGGGCGGCCATCCGCAGCGGACAGCGCGCCCGCGCGTTCTTCTTGGCTACGTTCTTCACCGGCATTGTCGTGTCGCTGCTGGAACTGGCCTGCACCGGGCAAATCTATCTGCCCACCATCATTTACATGACCGGCACGCCGGGGATGCGTGCACAAGGCGTACTCTTCCTGGTGCTCTACAACCTGGCGTTCATCTTGCCGTTGGTGGTCGTGTTCGTCCTGACGTACTTTGGAACCACCTCGCTCCAATTGGGCGTCTTCCTCAAGAAGCGGACGGCGGCGGTCAAGTTGGGGGCGGTGACGGTGTTCATGCTGTTGGGTGGGCTGTCGCTGGCGCTGGCCATTGGGTGGATCTAGGCCCTAGGGACGCCACAGCCGTGAGCGCGACGCCGTTCGAATGTCCCAATTGCGGCAGTTCTCACTTTGTGGAGCTCGAACCTACGCGGCATCGATGTGCCTATTGCGACACGGTACTGACCTCCCCGGAACCCGCGCCGCGCGGTGCGAGCATCTGCCAAAGTCTGGCTGGTGATATGGGAGGGCTGCTCCAACCCCTGCTGCCTTAGCGGCGACTTGCGATGGTCCGCCTCTCAGGCTATACTCAATGTAACTGCTCAGCTTACGCTTCGCAGTTGCCTTTTCCGCCGCGAAAAGGGGGAGTGGGGGTTTTGCGGGCGGCTTCGCCGCCCACCCCCCCCCCACCTTCTCCCTTCGACGTGCCAGGCGGGTAACTGCCAGGCGCACAGCCTGAGCAGTTACTACTCAATTATCTTGCCTGTGGAGATCCAATGGGCAACCACCGAACGCCAGATGCATCTCTCTTCAAAGCCCCTCTGTGGATTGGGTTCGCCTTGGGGGCCGTGTATTGGCTGCTCGAATCCGTCGTCGACGTTGTTTTCTTCGATAGAGGGACGTTTCTCCAAGCCGTTTTCTCCCAAGACCTGCACGAAATCTGGATGCGCTCGCTGGTGTGGGTCGTCCTCATCGCTTTTGGCATCTACGCCCAGGCCGTTATCGACGAGCGCAAGGCCTTCGAGCGCAAGCAACAGCGTGTGGAAGACGACTACCGGCAGCGCACGACGCAGTTGGAAGCGCTGACGGAAGTCAATCTCAACATCACGGCACAATTGGACCTGGACGTTCTGCTCCACTCTATCGCTGCGCAGGCCGTCGACCTGTTGGGCGGAAACTCCGGCGGACTGTACCTCTACCGCCCCGCCGAGGACGTGATCGAGTGGGCCGTCTCCATCGGTGACGACCCGGTCGCTCTCGGCAACAAGCTCCGCCGTGGAGAGGGCCTGGCAGGCAAGGTGTGGCAGCTCGGCGCACCGATCAGCGTGGACGACTACCAGCATTGGGAGGGCCGCAGCTTGCAGTACGAGGGCATGCCGATTGCGGCGGTCGCCAGCGTGCCGGTGCGCTGGGGCGACGATTTCTTGGGCGTGCTCAACGTCAACTACGCCAAACCTGCTGGCGCTGCCAACTTCCACGTCGACACCGACGTGTTGGCTATGTTCGCTACCCAGGCCGCCATCGCCATCCGCAACGCGCGCCTGTACGAAGAGACCCGCCGCCGGGTGGAGCAACTGGCCATCGTCAACCGGATCACGCGTGTGATCGGCACCACCCTCGACATCGACGACTTGTTGAAAATCGTGTACCAGGAACTGGCGCCGATTTTCCAGCACGACGCGTTCTTTATCGCCCTCTACGACCAAGAAACCAACGAGATGGACTTCCGCATCCAGGTCGACGAGGGGGTGCATACCCCTCCGCAGAAACGCGCGTTGGGGGTCGGCTTCACCTCGCGGGTGGTGGCGGAACGAAAGCCGCTGCTCATCAGAAACTTCGAGCTCGAGCGCGACACGCTCCCGTCCCTGGAGTTGTGGGGCTCGATGCGCCCGGCCCTCTCCTGGCTGGGGGCACCGATGTTGTCCAGCGACCGCATCATCGGCGTCATCTGTGTGCAGGCCTACCACCCCTACGCCTACGGAGAAGAAGAAACGATGCTGCTCTCCATCGTCGCCGAGCAGGTGGCCGTCGCCATCGACAGCGTCTGGCTATTCGAGGCGTCGTCTCAGGAAATCGTCGCGCGCATGCAGGTCGAAGAGGCCCTCCAAGAGAGCGAGGCGCGCCTCGACCAACAGGCACGCCTGGCCGCGATCGGCCAACTGGCAGGCGGCATCGCCCACGATTTCAACAACATCCTGACCACGATCACGCTCTACGCTCAGATGCTGCTCACCAAACCCGACTTCCCGCTTGACCTGGTCCCCAACGTTCAAACAATTCTGGACGAAGCACGTGGCGCGTCGCACCTGATCCAGCAGACGCTGGACTTTAGCCGCCGCTCGATCATCGATACCCGGCCGGTCGACCTCGTTGCCCTGGTCGAAGAGATCATCGACATCCTGCGCCGCACGCTGCCAGAAAACATCCGCCTGCTCATGGAAATCGGACCGGACGAGTACGTGGTGGCGGCCGACGCGACGCGCATCCAACAGGTGGTCATGAACCTGGCGCTGAACGCCCGCGACGCGATGCCCGGCGGCGGCGAGCTGCGCATCGGCCTGCTGAAAAAGACGGTGACTCAGACCGGCCCGCTGCTGGCAGTGGACATGTCACCCGGCGAATGGGTTTGCCTGTCCATCTCCGATACGGGCACCGGCATCGCCGAGGAGGTGCTGGAGCACCTGTTCGAACCGTTCTTCACCACCAAAGCGCCCGGCAAAGGGACGGGGTTGGGGCTTGCACAGGTGTACGGCATCATCAAAAGCCACGGCGGTTGTATCGACGTCGATACAGCCGTGGGGCACGGAACGACGTTCCGCATCTACCTGCCCGCACACGCCGAAGCGAAACCGCACGCAGCCGAACCTGCCGATCAATCGACCCCCGAAGGAAACGGCGAAACGATCCTGGTGGTGGAGGACAAAGACCGGGTCCGGGACCTGATTTCGAGCATCCTCACGTCCCTCAACTACCGCGTGCTGACCGCCGAAAACGGCCGCCAGGCCGTGAGGGTCTACACCTCGACCGGAGACGTGGCGTTGGTGGTCACGGACGCCATCATGCCGGAGATGGGCGGCAAAGACCTCGTCCACGAGCTGAGGCAACTGACCCCCACCCTCAAGGCGTTGATCATCACCGGCTACTCGGCGGCTATCGACATACAGGCCCTCAGAGAGGAGGGGATCGTGGACGTCATCCTCAAGCCGTTCGACATCCAGACCCTGGCCTCCGCCGTCCGCCGGGCCCTCGACGCCCCCTGAACCTACCGCCACACGGGCGTGGGGCGGTGCGCCAGCGCGTCAGCGATGCGGACGCGGCACCGTTCCCGCAGCACAGGCAGCGCGTCGGGGGCGAAGAAGCGTGCCTCCGACGTCTCCAGGTGATCCGCCGCCAGCCGCCCCCCCACCACACGGCACTCGAACCACGTCGTCACCACGTGCACATGGTCTCCGTTCGGATAGACGTAGTCGAACGCGGGTCCGGAATACACGCCGATGACGCGCGTGGGCAGCACGTCGAGGCCGGTCTCTTCCCGCGCCTCCCGTGCCGCCGTGGCGTCGATGCGCTCGCCCAATTCCATCCCCCCGGCGGGTATGCTCCACTCGCCGTTGTCGGTGCGGCGGATCAGCAGCACGCGCCCTGCATCGTCTCGGATGCACACGCTGGCCCCCACGATGATCAGCGGAGCCTTGCCCACGAACTGCCGCAGTTCCAGGAAGTGGTTGCACGAGGTAGCCGCACCGAGGTCGCCGCGCCGAAAAGAGGCCTCCGCGCGGCCCGCTGCGAAGTCCTCCATCATAGCGCCGTACCACGCAGGCAGCTCCGGCAGGCCATCGAGGGGGAAATACGCCAGATCCAGGCTCTCCTGACCGTCGGGGCGCAGCGTGCCGCCTGCCGCGCGGCAGGCAAAGCACACCGTGAACTGCTGCACCTGGTCGGCATTGGGGTACGTCACGTCGAACGTGGGCGAGGAATAGATGCCCACCAACCGCTCGGGGACGACGCGCAGGCCGGTTTCCTCCCACACCTCGCGCACGACGCACGTCTCCAGCCCTTCGCCCCGTTCCAGCGCGCCCCCCGGCAGCCCCCACCCGCCGAAATCGGAGCGGCGTTGGAGCAGCACGCGCCCGCTCTCGTCGACGACGATGGCCGACGTGTAGACGATGATCAGCTTCGACGCGCCGACGTGGGCACGCAGCCAGCGGATGTAATGAGCCTCGACCATCGCGCTAGTCTGGCGTCTGCGTTCTTTTGCGCGGTCGAAAGACCAGCCGCAGCGGGGTCCCGGTGAACGGGTAATACTCGCGCAGGCAGTTCTCCAGGTACCGCTCGTAAGAGAAGTGTACCAGTTGCGTGTCGTTGACGTGAAACACGAACGTAGGGGGGGCCACCCCCGGCTGGCTGGCGTAGTAGAACTTGAGCCGCTTGCCCGCCTTACTGGGCGGCGCGTGCCGGGCCACCACATCTCGCACCAGGCGGTTCAACTCGCCCGTGGAAATGCGGAAGTGGCGCGCCTCGTACACCTTCAACGCCTCGGGAATGACAGTAGTGACCCGCTGCCCGGTCAGTGCGGAGATGAACAGCACCGGGACGTAGTCCATGAACTTCAGCGCCTCCCGCACGTGGCGCGTGTACTCCACCATCGTGTGGGTGTTCTTCTCGATAGCGTCCCACTTATTGACCAGCACCACGACCCCGCACCACTCTTCGAGAATGAAGGCCGCCACGTGGGCATCCTGTGCCGTGACCCCATCGCTGGCGTCGATCATCAACAGGGCCACGTCGGCCCGCTCGATAGCGCTCAGCGACCGCAGCACCGAGAACTGCTCTACCCCCGGCTGCACTTTGCCCCGACGGCGGATGCCGGCCGTGTCGATCAGCGTGACCGGCGTCCCCTCCCACACCATCCGCGTGTCGATGGCGTCCCGCGTCGTCCCCGGCACCGGGCTGACGATGGCCCGCTCCTGTCCCAACAACCGGTTCAACAGCGAAGACTTGCCCACGTTCGGACGGCCGACGATGGCCAGCCTGATCGAGCCGATTTCCTCTTCCACGGACTCTTCGGCCACGCCCAACGCGTCCACCAGGTCGTCCAGCAAGTCCGCCACACCGTGCCCCTGCAGCGCCGAGATCGGGTAGACCTCACCCAGCGCCAGGGCATAGAACTCCACGGCCTCTTCCCGCACGCGCGGGCTTTCGGCTTTGTTCGCGGCCAGGAAGACAGGTTTGTCGGAGCGGCGCAGGATGTTGGCGACCTCCTCGTCCGCCGGGGTGAGGCCGATGCCGGCGTCGGTGAGAAAGATCACCGCGTCGGCTTCGGAGATGGCCAGTTCCGCCTGCGCGCGGATTTGTGGGATAAACGCGGCCGAGTCTTCGGTCAGCGGCAGGCCCGGCTGGGGCCGAGTCCCCTGCGCCACGCGCTCCGGCAGCACCTCGATGCCGCCCGTGTCCACGACGAGGAAGCTGATCCCGCCCCATTCGCAAACTGCCTGCAGGCGATCCCGCGTCGTTCCGGGCCGGTCATCCACCACCGCCAGCCGCCGGCCCACCAGGCGATTGAACAGCGTCGACTTGCCCACGTTGGGCCGTCCAACCAATGCGACGATTGCGTGTGTCATTTATTTGTCTGACTCCGGTGTGGGGGTAGGGGTCGTTTCGACCCCCACCACGAGTTGGATGCTTGCCGGGACGACCGAATCGGCCACGACGCCGGCAGGAACCACGACAACGCGCGGCTGAATCGAATAGCTCCCCGGCGTGCGCCCGAACAGATCGATCAGCACCAGCACGTCGTCCTCTTGTAGACGCTCCAGGATGGGCATCGGCCCGCTGAGGATGACCTGCACCATCGTCGGGGCGACCGTGGCCGTGATGCCCGGGCTCCAGCCCTGGATGCTCACGGTTCGCACCACGGTCGTGCTGCCTTCCTCCGGCACGATGGTTACGCGCACGGTTACCAGCGGGTTGTCCATGCCGACCAGAAAGACGCCGTCGGGGATGCTCAGTGGGACGCGGGCCTCCACGCTCTCCCACATACCGTCGATCGTGACCGGCGTGGTTTGCAGGTAGCCCGGCGACTGGGCAATGGCGTCGATGGCGTCTTGCCGTCCGTACACGGTGACCACCGGCGGGTCGACGGAGATGTCGGCGACGCGGTACCCCAGTGCGACGGCACCTTCCAGCACGGGCGTCACCGCCAGTTCCTGGAACCCGCGCAGTTGCTCGATGGGCACGCGCACCGCGACCCGCGACGGTGAAAGCGTCACGTGCGGGATGGCGTCGCCCGCGGCGTCCTGGGCCTCCAGTGTGAAATCTTCATCGATGTCGGCGCGGCGACCGTCGACGGAGACCACTGCCACCGCCTCGGCCACGCGTTCGACCAGCGACGACGGCCCACTCACCGTGGCCGTGAGCGTTTCTGCAACCGGCATGCGGGCCACGTACCCCAACGCCGTGTTCCCCTCGATGCGCACGCTCACCGGCACCGCCACCTGCGTCACGCGCTCCAGTGTGACCGTCACCTCGGCAGGCTCCAGGCTCTGAATCGCCACAGGCCGCTGGTCGACGAGCACGGCAATCGGCAGCCGGTGCTGTCCTTCTCCCAGCCCGCCCATATCGATCACGGCCCTGAAGTCGTCTGCACGCAGCACCTGCCACACCGTCTCCGGGGCGCGCAGCGTGACGCTGGTCTGTACCGCGCTTTGCTCGTAGACCAGCATACCCTCCGGTTGGTTGACCACGCTGATCGGGATCGGCGTGCGGAACGGTTGTTCGATGGTTGGGTTCTCCTGCTCGACCGCCACGGCCCAGATCAGGGTCGACAGCAGCAGCGACAGGAGAAACAGCCCTACGTTAGCGGCTATCCAACGGAAGACGCTTCTCATGCGAGTCTCTCCTGGGAATGATCCGTCGCAGCCGGCTGGGAAGTCCCTGTTTGAGAATCGGCTGGTAGAAAGCCATCAGGATACGCTCCAGACGTTCGGGGTCTAGGTCGCGGATGATGCGCCCGCCGTGGGCCACCGAGATCGTCCCACGCTCCTCGGAGACGACCACGGCGATGGCGTCAGTGTCTTCTGTGACCCCCAAAGCGGCGCGGTGGCGCAGGCCCAGCCGCCGGTCGTCCAGAAAAGCCGACGATAAGGGCAGCACACACGCGGCAGACAGCAGCCGCAGATCGCGCAGGATGACGGCCCCGTCGTGAAGCGCGATGTGGGGGTCGAACAACGCGATGAGCAGCTCCGAGCTGACATCGGCATCCAGCGTGATGCCGGTTTCGGCGTATTCCTGCAACCCGGTTGCCCTTTCGAAGACGATCAGCGCGCCCATACGCCGCCTGGCCAGCACCCGGCTGGCCGCCACGACGGCGGCAATGACTTGCTCCAGAGCATCTCTACCCGCCGGGTGGCGGGTCAAGAAGCTGCTGGCCCGACCCAGCCGCTCCAGTGCCCGGCGCATTTCGGGCTGGAAGATGACGGGTACGGCCACGACGAGCGCCGGCAGCGCGCGCTCCACCAGCCATCCGAAGGCGCGCAGCGGGAAAATCCCCCCCAACAGGGCCACGAGGATAAGCAAGAAGACGATCCCCCGCAGCAGCGATACTGCGCGGGTGCCGCGCAAAAAATAGAGGATCACGAAGAAGACCGTGGCGACCAGGAAGATGTCTAAAACGTCGATCCACGTAAGGCGCTGGATGAACCAGTACGCATCGAACACGCGCGCCTCCCCACACGGCTATACATCAAAACAGCCCCCCAGAGTGCACCCTTTACGCTCGCGGATGCTCCCGGAAAGAGGGCTGCCAGGATGTCCACAGTTTGCGGTGAACCGTCACCGCAATACGATCTCGTCTCCCTCTACGTCCACCTGGACCGTGTCGCCGGGTTCGAACTTGCCCGACAGCAACACGTCCGACAGGGCATCCTCCACATTGTTTTGAATGACCCGTCGCAAGGGACGTGCGCCGTACTCTTGTGAGTACCCCTTTTCTGCGAGCCAGGAGCGCGCAGCAGGCGCGACGTCCAGCGTGACGGCTTGTTCCTGCACCCGCTCGACGACCTTTGCGATCTCCAGGTCCACGATGCGGGCAATCTCTGCCGGCCCCAATGCTCGAAAAACGACCACACTGTCCACCCGGTTCAGAAACTCGGGCCGGAAGAGTCGTTTCAGCTCTTCTTTCAGTCGCCGGCTCATTTCGTCGTAAGCGCCCTCTGCCGCTTCCGTCTCCGCCAGACCGAAGCCCAGCCCCGAGCGGCGAATCGCCTCGGCACCCACGTTGGAGGTCATGATGACGATCGTGTTGCGGAAGTCCACCCGCCGGCCCTTGGCATCCGACAGATAGCCCTCTTCCATGACCTGGAGCAGCATGTTGAAGACCTCGGGGTGGGCCTTCTCGATCTCGTCGAAGACGACGATGGAGAAGGGCCGGCGTCGCACCGCTTCGGTCAACTGGCCCGCGTCGTCGTAGCCGATGTATCCCGGAGGCGCACCGACCAGGCGGGCAGCCGTGTGCCGCTCCATAAACTCCGACATGTCGAACTGAAGCAGCGCGTCTTCGCTGCCGAACAGAAACGCCGCCAGCGCCTTGGTCAGCTCCGTTTTGCCCACGCCGGTGGGTCCGAGGAAAATGAAGGAACCGATGGGGCGGCGCGGGTCCTTCAGCCCCGCACGGGCGCGTCGCACTGCCCGCGAGATCGACGCGATGGCCTCGTCCTGCCCCACGATGCGCGCCTTCAGCACCTCTTCCATTTGGAGCAGACGCTCCATCTGCTCCATTGTCAACTGGGCCAGGGGGATGCCGGTCCACATCGAGACGATCTCTGCGACATCCTCCGGGCCGACGACGACGCCCGCGTCGCTATCCCAGTTTTCGCGCAGCGTTTCGATCTCTTTGGTCAGCGCGGTTACCTGTTCCTGCAGCAGGGCGGCGTCCAGAGGATGCCCCCCCGCGGCCTCTCTGGCGCGCTCTTCCAGCGTCTTGCGCTCGGCGTAGGCCGCTCGAATGCGAACGGCCTGGGGGGATTTGTACATCCGCACCCGCGACGCGGCTTCGTCGATCACGTCGATGGCCTTGTCGGGCAGAAAGCGGTCGGAGATGTACCGATGCGCCAATTGAGCCGCCGACTGTAAGGCTGCGTCGGTGATTTGCAGGTGGTGATGGGCTTCGTAGACCGCCACCAGCCCGCGCAAAATCTCTATCGTATCCGCAACGCTGGGTTCTTCGACGGCGATGGGTTGGAAGCGGCGTTCCAGGGCCGCGTCGGGCTCGATGTGGCGGCGGTATTCATCCAGCGTCGTCGCGCCGATGCACTGCAACTCTCCCCGCGCCAGTGCCGGCTTGAGGATGTTCGCCACGTCCATCGATGACCCGGCCGACCCCGCGCCGACCATCATGTGCATCTCGTCGATGAACAAGATCGTATCGCTCTGCTTAACCTCGTCGATGACCTTCTTCAGCCGCTCCTCGAACTGGCCGCGGTACATCGTTCCGGCCACGAGCGATCCCAAATCCAGTTGCAGGACTCGTTTTTCCAGCAGAATAGAAGGCGCATTGCCCTCGACGATTCGCTGGGTCAGCCCCTCGACGATGGCCGTCTTGCCGACGCCCGGTTCGCCAATCAGGGCCGGGTTGTTCTTCGTGCGGCGCGCCAGCACCTGGATCACCCGCTCGATTTCCTTTTCGCGTCCGATCACCGGGTCGAGCGAGCCCTCGACGGCCAGAGCCGTCAGGTCGATGGCCATCCGGTCGACCATAGGCGTGCCGGTCTTCTCGCGGCGGAAGCGGGACTGTCGCGGCGCGGCGATCGGTTGGCTCTGCCGTTGCAGTGCGAGGAGCACTTCGTTCTGGAGGTGGTTGGCGTTGATGCCCAGGTCGCGCAGGACGACATCTGCTATGCCCCCGTGTTCCTGAATCAGGGCCAGCAGGATGTGGTGCGTGTCGATCTTGACGTCACCCCGTTTGCGTGCCTCTTGCAGCGCGATGTGGATGACGCGCTTGGTGCTACTGGTCAATTGAGGGCGGCCCGGGCTAGGGCGTCTTTCTTCGGGACTCAGGCGCTGGATCGAACGGCGCACGCTGTGCGGGTCCAGGCCCATCTTCCGCAGGACGCGCGACGCCTCGCCGTGCTCCTCTTGAACCAGGCCCAGCAACAAGTGCTCCGTACCGACGTAGAGATGCCGCATCTGCATGGCGGCCTCTTCCGCAATCATCAGCACTTGCTCGGCTTCCGGCGTCAATTGGTCCCAGCGGCTGCCTTCCATGTCCCTTGCCTCTTGCTTCCTGCTCCCTGCCTACTCCTGCATCGCCTCGTTGAGGGCTGCAGCCATCGACCCCTCCAGCGGCGGTTCCTGCGATGACTCGTAGTCGGACTTCCAATCCGTTCCGGCCTGTTCTTCGGCTTTGGCCTGCTTGAGGCTCAAGGCCATCCGGTGGCGGTCGGCTTCGATGCGCACCACGCGCAGCATGTGGACCTCACCCGTCCGAACGGCGTCCCGCGGATGGGCCACCCGTGCCTCGTCGAGTTCGGAAATGTGGATCAGACCCTCGATGGCCTCGTCGCCCACAATGCGCGCGAACGCGCCCCATTTCGTCAGGCGCGTGATGCGCCCCTCGACCGTCTGGCCCACCTTGTAACGTTGGTCGATGTTCACCCACGGGTCGGATTCGAGGCGTTTGAGGCTCAAGGCAACCTGCTGTCTCTCGCGGTCCACGTTGATGACCACCACCTCGATTTCCTGCCCCAGTTGGAACATGTCGTTGGGGTGCCCGACCGGGCGCCAGGAGATCTCCGAGAGGTGGAGCAGCCCGTCGAGGCCGCCCAAGTCGACGAACGCGCCGAAATGCGTCAGGTTGCTAATCCGCCCCTGGCACACGTCGCCTTCCTTCAGCTTGTCCAGCAAGCTCTCCGCTTCCTCCGCCCGCCGCTGCCCGAGCACCGTGCGCTCGGAGAGGATCAATCGGTTCCGCTCTCGATCCACCTCGATCACCTGAAGCTCCATCTGCGAACCGACGACGTCCGACAGGGCGTCGTGGCAGCCGGTATCGGATATGCGCGGAATGCGCCGCCGAGGGTCCAGTTGAGAAGCCGGCACGAATCCCCGCACCGACCCGACGCGGACGATCAGCCCGCCCCGGTTGGCAGAGATCACTTCCAACTTGATCGATTTTTTGCTCTTGAGCAGAGCTTCTGCGCGCCGCCAGCCCTCCTCTTGCTGGGCGCGCGCCATCGACAGCACGATCGCCCCGCCAGGGCCGTCTGGATTGATCACATAGGCTGTGACCTCGCTGCCGGGTTGCAAGTCGGCAACGTCGAGCGGGTCCATCTTCTCGATTTCCCGGTTCAGCACCGTGCCCTCGCATTTCGCGCCGATGTCGACCACAATCTCCTGAGGGCTGACGCGGATGATGGTTCCCTGCACAACCTGCCCGCGCTTGACCTGGCAGGTCGGCAGATAATGCTCGAGCAATTCGGCCATCGAGCCCGTTTCTGCCGCGTCTTTCGATTCGTCTATTAGATCAGCTTTCATAAGAACTTACCTTTTCCTCACCTGGAATACTGTTATTATAATCGCTTTCAAGCCAACTGCAAACAGGCCTCCAGGCTTGGGTACATGTGCTCCCTGGGGCAGTCCATGATGTTTTAGCCACGAGTTGACACGAATTTTGGGCCTTTTTCGTGTCAATTCGTGTGAATTCGTGGCTGGTTTTTGCCGTTGCCCCTAACACCACTTGCGCGGGCTTTCGAAGCAAAACAGGCAACGGCCTTTTTTCTCGGCAGTGGCGGCATGAAATCAGGTTCCCCGCCCCCCAGGTCGTCATGCCCGCGAAGCATGTCCCTGCGAAAGCGGGGAGCGGGCATCCAAAAACCGCCCTGGATGCCCGCTTTCGCGGGCATGACGGTACTTGGGCACAGGTCATGGCCAAGGCAAAAGTTCTGTTCCGAAAATAG
>JAFGOJ010000096.1 GCA_016926575.1 Anaerolineae bacterium
CCGCAAATGGGTTTCGGTCAATGGTGCCGTTGGTAGGGGGCGGTCTGAGACCGACCCCTACCAACCGGCCTCTTGTTCCGCCCGGTCAGGAGACCGGGCGGAACGGCGGGTCAGGAGACCCGCAACGAGCTCGTTCCTGTGGTGGTAGGCGCGCGATTGAATCGCGCGCCTACCACCACCAGGGTCGTGAATCCGCGCCCAGCGGGCGTCACGGGACCTTGCTCGCAACGCAACACGCACGATTTGCATGGGAACATACAGAATAGATCGGAGGAGGTGAAGCCGAGGCGGAGGAATTCGCTGTACAGGAGGACGCAGACGAAAACCACCACAAGGTACGACTACATTATACCATATTTTGGGCCCATCTTGACAAGTCCGTTCTTAGGAGTACAATGGAACTATGAGCGGCCTGGGAAATGGTGGGCATGGAGTATAAAGACTACTATCAAATTTTGGGCGTCAGCCGCGATGCCAGTCAGGAAGAAATCAAGCGGGCCTACCGTAAGTTGGCCCGCGAATTGCATCCCGACGTCAACCCCGGAGACCATTCCGCGGAGGAACGTTTCAAGGACGTCAACGAGGCCAACGAGGTGCTCTCCGACCCGGAGAAGCGCCGCCGATACGACCATCTGGGGGCCGATTGGAACCGCTGGCGCAAGAATCCCGGCGCCAGCGGCGGGTTCGAAGACTTCGCCCGCCAATGGTTCGGGCAGTCCGGCGGCAACGTCCAATACGTGAACTTCGACGACCTGCTGGGCGGCGTCAAGGGCGGGAGCGGCAACTTGTCTGACCTGTTGAGCGGGCTGTTCGGCGTCGGCGGGGCCGCGACGGGCAGCCGCCAACGCCCCCGTCGGGGGCGAGACGCCGAAACCCCGGTCGAGATCACGCTGCAGGAAGCTTTCCACGGCACGACCCGTCAATTGGAACGCGCCGACGGGCACGTCGTCACGGTGAAAATCCCGCCCGGCGCAGAGACCGGCTCTCGCGTCCGCCTATCTGGGCAGGGATACACCGGCGCCGGCAGCGCCCCCGCCGGTGACCTGTACCTCAGCGTGACCGTCAAGCCCGATGGCGTCTTCCGCCGGCGCGGGAACGACCTGCTGCGCGACGTGTCCGTCGATCTCTACACCGCCGTCCTGGGCGGTCAAGTGCCCGTGGAGACGTTAGACGGCACCGTTATGCTCAAGATTCCCCCCGGAACCAACAGTGGCACGTCCATCCGCCTGCGCGGCAAGGGTATGCCCGATCCCAAAAATCCAACCCAACGGGGCGACCTGTACGCAACGGTGCAGATCACCGTTCCTTCCCGGCTCACGTCACAGGAGCGGGAATTGTTCGAACAATTGGCACACCTGAAAACCCAAAACTAAGGAGAGAGTATGCTGCGTCGCTCACGGCTGCTGCTGGTCACAGGAATGTTGGTTTTAGCCACCCTCGCTTGTATCGTACCGACCGAGAAAGTGGCGGGACCGGCTGCGCCTCCCACGGCCCTGCCCGCCTACACGCCGATCGCCTGGCCCACTCCCCTCCCCGGCAGCGTCGTCGACCCGCTCATCACCGACGAGGCACTGCTGATCGACATCTACGCCCGCGCCATCCGCGGCGTGGTCAACATCGACGTGGCCGTCACGATGGACGATCTGACCAGCCCGCTGGGCAGCGGGTCCGGTTTCGTGATCGACACGGCAGGTCACATCGCCACCAACGAACACGTCGTCGATCAGGCAGACGTTTTCTGGGTCACTTTCAGCGACGGCACGGTGCGCGAGGCCGAGTTATTGGGCGCCGACCCCTACTCCGATTTGGCCGTCGTCTACGTCGCGGATATGCCGCCGGGCGTCGCGCCGCTGGAGTTGGGCAACTCGAGCACGCTCCAGGTAGGACAGCGCGCCATCGCCATCGGCAACCCCTTCGGCCACGCCGGAACGATGACGGTGGGTATCATCAGCGCGCTGGGGCGCACGCTCCCTGCGCAAGCAACCACTTCCCTGGGCAACTACTCCATCCCGGAAATCATCCAGACCGATGCAGCGGTCAATCCGGGAAACTCCGGCGGCCCCCTGCTCGATTCCTCCGGTCGCGTCATCGGCGTCAATGCTGCTATCGAGACGACCGGAACCGGCAACCAGGGCATCGCTTTCGCCATCCCAATCGACATCGTCAAGCTGGTAGCGCCCTATCTGATCGCCGGAGAAAGCTACCCCTACCCCTATCTGGGCATCACGTCGGATACCCGGTATACACTCGCGCAGTTGAGCCTGGTGCTGGACGACCTGCCCACGACTCAGGGCGTGCTGATTTCCGCCGCACCCTCCGGCGGACCGGCAGCACGGGCCGGGCTGCGTGGCGGCACCGAACAGGTGCCGGTACTGGATACGACCGTCACGCTGGGCGGAGACATCATCACCGCCATCGACGGCACGCCGGTCGGCAGCTTTCACGATCTGATCGCCTATCTGATCCGGGAAACGCAAGTGGGGCAGCGTGTGACTTTGACGATATTGCGCAATGGCGAGGAAATGGATATCCCCATTGAATTGGGGAGTCGGCCATAAGAAACCGAGAAAGGTTTGGGAAAGGATAGAACAATGACTATAGAAGAAAAAGAATTGCAAGAGTTAGCCAAGGTCGAATACAAGACCCCCATCCTCAGCGTGTACCTCAACGTCGATCCAACACAACGCACGAGTGAGGAATACCTTCTCTCTCTCCGCAATATGCTGAAAGAGGTTGAAGGGCGCGCAGCGTCGGAAGACATCGCCGCCGTCCAACGCTACTTCGAGCACGAATACGATTGGTCGGGTCGGGGTGTCGTGATCTTCTCGTGCAATGCTGAAGACTTCTGGCGCGCCTATACTGTGGCCGTACCGGTGGCCTCGGGAGCAACGCTCGCGCGCCGCCCTTACCTCTCGCCATTGGCGGCGCTAATGGACGCCTATGGGCGATACGCTGTGGTGTTGGTCGACCGCCAAAGCGTGCGACTGATGGCGTTTCAACTGGGCAAACTGGCCCAGGAGCAAGCGTTCGAAGGAGAAGAAGTAAGAAAGCTCAAGAAGGGACGTGGGTCGTCGGGTGGCCCCGGCAGGCGCGGCGGCGCGCCCATCTCCAGCCGGCGCGAAGAGGAAGTGGTGACGCGAAACCTCAAAGAGGCCGCGAAGTTCGTCGACATGTTCTGCCGCCAATACAAACCCCGTCAGTTGATCCTGGCCGGGACCGACCACACCATCGCCCAGTTCGAGGACTTTCTCCCCAAGTCGCTCCAAGAACAGGTGATCGGCACAATGACCGTCAGCGTGGGTGCCGGCGAACCCGAAATCAGAGAACAATCGCTGGGAATCATCCAGCGTGCGGATAGGGAACGCGAAGCAAAGATCGTGCAGGCCGCTCTCACCGCCGCTGCGAAAGGAAAAGAAGGCGTCGCCGGCCTCGAAGGCACGCTCAGCGCCGCCCACGAAGGCCGCATTCTCACCCTGGTCATCGACCGCCACTACCACGCCCCCGGCTACCGCTGCAACAACTGCGGCTACCTCACCGCCGAAGCGATGGAAATCTGCCCCTTCTGTGGCGGAACGTTCGCCGAAATCCCCGACGCTGCCGAAGCAGTGGTAACCAAGGTGATCGAAGACGGCGGTACGATCGAAGTGGTGGACGACAACGCGCAGATGGCCCAGACAGGCATCGGCGCGCTGCTACGATACTAGACCTCCGGTTCCGCTCCGGCGTTTTGGGACGTGCTCTCCGTGAGAGCACGTCCTTTCGTTACCCTGATGTAACTGCTCAGGCTGTGCGCCTGGCAGTTACCCGCCTGGCGCGTCGAAGGAAGAAGATGGGGGTTTTGCGGGCTGCGAAGCGTAGCTGAGCAGTTACACCCTGATTGACTGTCCCAGGGAGCACATGCCCTCTGAGGCCACTCGCTTGACAGTGAGCGCAATCAATGGCAGAATGGACCCAAATGAAAACGTCTCGTTTTACACGACTCTTGGGCGCACTGCTCATTCTCATCATCTCGCTGGGACTGGTCCTGCTGGTACTCGAAGTATGCTGTGCACCGGCGCAGGAAGGTGAAGACGCGTTCCCAGAAAACGCCGCCGCGCCGCACACTTCTGCACCCCCCCCGACCGACAGCGCCGCCGCGCTGCTCCCTCTCACATCTGAACCCGCAGCGACGCGCGCCTATCCCGGCACCTACTCCGGCACCCCCACGCCCAACCCGACCCCCACCGGCTTCGAGACCACGTTCACGCACCAAGCCTACACGGTGCAACAGGGCGACACACTCAGCGCCATCGCCTACGCCTTCGGCTGCACGGTCGACGAGCTCGCCGCCGCCAACGGCATCGCCCCCGACGCCATCTGGCCCGGGCAAGTGCTCGTCGTCCCCACCGCCGCCACCGAATCCGCCCCGGCCTTCAAGGTGATCCCCGACAGCGAGCTGGTCTACGGACCGGCCTACATCCACTTCGACGTGCCTTCCTTCGTCGCCGGGCAGGGCGGCTACCTGGCAGGCTACACCGAGGTCGTCGAAGGACGCACGCTCACCGGCGCGGAGGTCGTCCAACTCGTCGCACAGCGCTATAGTGTGGGCCCGCGCGTGCTGCTGGCGCTGCTCGAACTGCGCGCCGGCTGGGTCACCAACCCCACCCCCTCAGAAGATACGCTCTACTTCCCCATGGGCAAGTACGAGGACTACATGGAAGGGCTGTTCGAGCAGCTCAGTTGGACCGCCGCCGAGTTGAACAGTGGCTATTACGGCTGGAAATATCGCGGATGGACCACGATCCATCTGATGGACGGCGGCCGCGCGGCCATCGCCCCCCAGACAAACCCCGGCACCGTGGCGGTCCAGAATTACCTGGGCCAGGTGGCCCATAGCGAAGAATGGCAGGCACTCGTCGGGCCGCAGGGATTCGCGGCCACCTACGCGCGCCTGTTCGGCAATCCCTTCGCCTACACCGTCGAACCGCTCCTCCCGCCGGAGCTGGCCCAGCCGGAGATGCGCCTGCCCTGGGAGGCCGGAGAAACGTGGTACCTGACCGGCGGCCCGCACGGCGGCTGGGGGCGCGGCAGCGGCTGGGCCGCGCTCGACTTCGCACCCGGCGGCGAGATGGGCTGCCAGGTCTCGGTTGAGTGGGTCACCGCCGCCGCCTCAGGGCTGGTGCTGCGCAGCGAAATCGGCGAGGTGGTGATCGACCTGGACGGCGACGGGTACGAGCAGAGCGGCTGGGTGCTGAGTTACCTCCACGTCGACAGCCAGGAACGGGTCGAAGAAGGCACGTGGATCGAGCGTGGGGAGCGCGTCGGCCACGCCTCCTGCGAAGGCGGCTTCTCCATCGCCACCCACGTCCACGTCGCGCGGCGCTACAACGGCGAGTGGATCCCCGCCGATGGTCCGGTCCCGTTGGTACTCTCCGGATGGACCGCCCACGCCGCCGCGCGGGAGTACGACGGCACGCTGACCCAAGGCGACCAGGTGCGCGAGGCTTGCGAGTGCAGCATCGACGACTTCAACGGCCTGGTGTCCGACAACGCTCCCGGCGATTGACCGCCACGTCCCCGAACGGGGCCGCCACAAACGGGCGAAAATGCCGGTTGGCAGGTAGGGTCGGTGTAGGGGTCGGTGTAGGGGCGCAGCATGCTGCGCCCCACCACAAAGTCCTGGTAACCGACGGTCGGCGGGTTTGAAACCCGCCCTACAGGGCCGTAGGCTTATTTTATAAGCAGACATCGAATTGAAACGATTACTCTCACTCAAGTTTGCCAGCCGACTGCTGGTAGCCGCAGGATCGATCCTGCTTCTGGTCTGGGCCGTCCAGATGGCCATGGCCGCCCAGTCGCTGCGCGGGCACCTGGCCCAGGCCGAGGCCCTGGCAGGTGACCCCACCGGCGGCGACGTGGCGGCAGCCTGCGACCTGGCCCGCGACCTGCGCGCCGACGTGGTCACGCTGCGCCGCGGCGCCGGCGGGCTGGCACGCCTGGCCCCCGCCCTCGGCTGGCTGCCCGGCGTGGGCGGCGACCTGCGCGCCGCCCCTCACCTGCTCGCCGTCGCCGACGGCCTCACCGAAGCCGGGCAGATCGGCTGCGACGCCCTCGCGCCGACCCTGGCCACCCTTGCCGGCGGCGACGTCTCGCTGCCCACGGCAACCAGCGCCCTCGCCGCCCACCAGCCCGACCTGGTCCAGGCCCTCGCCGCCGTCGAGCGCGCCCACACCGCCTGGGCCGCGGTCGATCCTGCCACACTCTCCCCCTGGCTGGCCGGGAAGGTGTCGATCCTGGACCGTGGCCTGCCGCTTCTGCGCGCCGGCCTGGCCGCGGCAACCCTCGCGCCCGACCTGCTGGGGCTGGACGCGCCGCGCACGTACCTGCTGCTGGCCCTCAACGAGGACGAAGAGCGCGCCGTCGGCGGTTACATCACCGGTGTTGGCGAGGTGCGCGTGACGGGCGGGCAGATCGCCGCGCTGACCTTCAACGACAGCTACGCCGTCGACGATTTCTCGCTGCCCTACCCCGACGCCCCCGAACCGCTGCGCCGCTACATGGACATCGACCTGTGGGTCTTCCGCGACAGCAACTGGTCCCCCGACTTCCCCACCGTCGCCCGCCGCGCCATCGACCTCTACCGCCCCGGCTACCCCGTCACCATCGACGGCGTGGTCGCACTCGACCAGATAGCCCTCCAGGCGCTGGTCGAGGCGCTGGAACCGCTGGACGTAGCGGGCGTCGACGAGCCGGTGACCGGTGAGACGGTCGTCGCAGTGATGCGCCAGGCCTGGGCCCCCGAGAACGGCGACTTTAGCAGCGACTGGTGGGCGCAGCGCAAGTCGTTCCTGGGCGACATTGCCGCCGCCGCGTGGGAACGCGTCCAGACGGGCCAGGTCGACTGGCTCGCCCTCGCCCGCACGCTGCGCTGGCTGCTGGACGAAAAGCACCTGCTGGTCTACGCCCAGCAACCCCAGGCAGCGTCCATCCTGGCCGACCTGGGTTGGGATGGCGCGCTGCGCCCCGCCATGGGCGACTACCTGGCCGTGTTCGACACGAACGTGGGCTACAACCGCGCCAGCGCGCGCGTGCAGCGGGCGCTCGATTACCGGGTCGACCTCGCCCTCCCCACCCCGCAAGCCACCCTGACCCTGGTCTACACCCACACCAGCACCGCCGACACGCCCTGCATCCACCACGTGTACTACGCCCCCGTCTACGAGCAGATGATGGATACCTGCTATTGGGACTACGTGCGGGTCTACGTCCCCCAGGGCAGCACGCTGTTGGACGCCACCCGCATCCCCGTTCCCGGCGAATCGCTCCTCTCCGGCGAAGACGACTCTGGGGCCGTGACCGTTCTACCGGCGGAGGAAGGACCGTGGCTCACGTTCGGGGCGCTGGGATTGCTCCCCACGGCCACGACCCACACGCGCCGGTTCGTCTACACGCTGCCCGACGCTGTCGTGGCGTGGGCAGGCGAGACGGGAACCTACACCCTGCGCGTGCAGAAACAGGCCGGCAGCGTGCGCGACCCGCTGACCGTGCGCGTCCGCTTGCCCGCCGGCGCTGCGCTCGTGGCATCCACGCCCGAGCCGGCCGCTGTAGAGGAAGGTTGGATCGTCTACCAACTCGCGCTGGCGACGGACGTAGACATCCATCTGCGGTTCAGGCGTTGACCGATGCGCATCGTCCACGTCACCCACCGTGCCTGGCCGGTCGTAGGCGGGTCAGAGCAGTACGTCCAAGAGGTGGCCCGGCGTCAGGTGCTGGACCAGCACCAGGTGACGGTGGTCGCCACAGACGCGGAGGACTTGTCAGCATTGTGGAGCGGGAAGGGACGCCGCGTGAGCGCGGACGCGCCGCGCGCCCACCAGGGCGTGCGCATCGAGCGCCTGCCGGTGCACTATCTGCCCTGGGGGGCAGTGACGGCCCCGGCGCTGCGCCGGGCAACGTGGCTGTTGAGCGCGATGTCGGGCTACGCCGCGCTGCCCCTGGCGCGATTCAGCCCCTGGATTCCCAGACTCCCCCAAACCCTGGCCGAGACGCCGGCCGACCTGCTGATCGCCTGGAACCTCACCCTGGAGGGGCTGACCGCCGCCGTGGCCCGTGAGGCCGCCCGCCGGCAGACCCCGTGGGTCGCTATGCCGCTGCTGCATTTGGGACGGGGGCAGTTCTACACGATGCGCCATCAGTTGGAGCTGCTGCGGGCAGCGCGGGCCGTGTTGGCGCAGACGCCGCTGGAACGGGCGTTTCTTCTGGAACGCGGCATTCCCGCCGCAAGAGTCCACCTCGTCAGTCCAGGAGTGGACCCCGAGGGCGGCGCGCGCGCCGACGGGCAGCGGTTCCGCCACAAACACGCCATCGACGGGCCGCTGGTAGTGACGATGGGCGCACTGTGCTACGACAAAGGGACGCACCACCTGTTGGCGGCTGCGCGGCGGTTCTGGGAAGCGGGCCGCCCGCTGACCGTGGCGCTCGTCGGCCCGCGCCAGGAGGGGGTGCAACGCGCTCTGGCGCGCCTCGGCCCGCGCGAACGCTCGATGTGCCGCGCCATGGGCCTGATCCCCGAAGCGGAGAAGTGGGACGCCGTCGCTGCCGCAGACGTCGTCGCGCTGCCCTCCCGCACCGAGTCGTTTGGCATCGTCTTCCTCGAAGGGTGGCTGTGCGGCAAGCCCGTCATCGGCGCGCGGTCGGGCGCGGTCCCTGACGTGATCGACGCAGGGCGCGATGGCCTGCTGGTCGACTTCGGAGACGTGGGCGGGCTGGCAGCGGCGCTGGCGGCCCTGATCGACGATCCCAATCGGGCCGCCGAGATGGGCCATCACGGGCGGGAAAAAGTGCTCGAACGCTATACCTGGGACGTGCAGTACGCCCGGCTGCGCGGCGTGATCGACGCTTCCCTGCCGTAGCAACCCCAAACCCCCCTCCCAAACGACTATAAGAGTGACAGCGTTTCTCGGGAGGGTACTATGCTAGAGCAACTTTGGCCCATCGTCTGCGCGTTTTTGCCGTTGGCGGTTACCGTCACGGCAGATACACCGTCGGTGCTGGTCGACGAACCCAAGTTGGTGGGGCAATGTACGTGGTGTCACGTGCCAATCTACGAAAACGAGAGCCGGGTCATCTGCCCCACCTGTGGCGCACTGCTCCATTGGCACAGCCAATGCGTGCAACGCAGCGACGACGGCTGCTGCTGCCCGTGCTGCAAGCAGGTCTTTTGAGCGCGCCCCCCCTTCCTTCCCCTTCTGTCCACTTCTGCTATAATAGCACTGTGACCCGGCGCTGCTTCGCAGTTATCTTTCTCACCCGCTGGGCAAAGCGATGTTTAGGTACACAGTCCGTAACTGCTCAGCTTACGCTTCGCAGTTGCCTTTCCCGCCGCGGAAAGGGGAAGTGGGGGTTTTGCGGGCGGCTCCGCCGCCCGCAAAACCCCCATCATCTCCCTTCGACGCACCAGGCGGGCAACTGCCGGCGCACAGCCTGAACAGTTACCACAGCCCAAGCAGTCACACGCAGTCAACAAGGAGTTTTGCAATGAACGATGAAGCAACGCTTATCAAAGTGGCCGGGGATTCAGCACCCAGGCTGGTCGCTGGAGCTATCGCCGGTATGATCCGTGAGGGCAAACCGGTGGCTTTGCAGTCGATTGGCGCGAGTGCGGTCAATCAGGCGATCAAATCGATCGCTGTGGCGCGCAGTTACTTGCAAGAGGACGGCCTCGACCTCTATTGTGTTCCGTCCTTCACGATGCTGGCCATCGAGGGGGAGGAGCGCACGGCGCTGCGCATCGAAGTGATGCCTCGCCCGCTCGAGGAATAGGTCCCGCCGAAAAGCCCCCGCCGAAATCGGCGGGGGCTTTTTGTTTCCAAAGCAACTGCTCAGGCTACCTTCCCGGAAGCTTCCAGCTTCCGGGAAGGTCGAAAGCTGAACCGTTACTTTTTCGAGGCTACTTCTTGATCCGTTTCTTGTAGGCCTTGATGTAGCGCATAGAGTAATCGTCGCGGCCCAGGAGCAAGTCGGCGGCCAGGATCGCCTCGCGCACCTTCGCCGCATCGACGATGGGCGCGTTCAGGCCCAGTTGGATCGCCATCGCCAGGAAGGCCCAGTTGATCACCTCACGCTCCGGCAGGCCGAAGGAGACGTTGCTCGCGCCCAAGGTCATGTTGACGCCCAGCTCGCTGCGTACCATGTCGATCGCGCCCAGGGTAATCAGGCCCGCCTTCGAGTCGGCCCCCACGGTCAGCGCCAGGCAGTCGATAACGATGTCCTCGGGCGGGATGCCCAGGGCCCCGGCGCGGTCGACGATCTTCTTCGCCACCGCGAAGCGCTTCTCTGCCGTGTCGGGGATGCCGTCGTCGTCCATGGCCAGGCCGATCACTGCCGCCTTGTACTCGGCGACCAGCGGCAGAATCAGCTCCAGCCGCTCCTCCTCGCCGTTGACCGAGTTGATCAGCGGCTTCCCCTCCGGCGCCATCTCGCGGTGCATCTCCAGCGCCGCGCGCAACGCGTTGGGATCGGCGGAGTCGATGCAGATCGGCACGTCTACCGTCTCCATCACCAGCTTGACCGCCTTGGGCAGCATGTCGACCTCGTCCACGCTGGCCGCGCCGACGTTGACGTCGAGAATGTCCGCGCCGGCCTCGATCTGCTCTAGCGCCTCTTTCTCCACGATTTCCAGGCTCCCCTCCAGCAAACTCGCCGCGAGGCGCTTCTTGCCGGTGGGATTGATCCGCTCACCGATAATCCGCGTGGGATTGTCGGGGCTGATCACCACGGTCTTCTTTGCACTCTTGAGAATCGTTTCCATTCGTTTCCTCCTGTAAAATATTGGCTCGAATAGCTAACCTTCTATTCCGAAAACGCTCATGTCTAGCATAGTGTAGACGTTCGCACTTTACAAAATAAGCGACTTGGTGTACGAATAGGCCAAACTCTTACCGGAGG
>JAFGOJ010000498.1 GCA_016926575.1 Anaerolineae bacterium
AGGGCGGGTTTCAAACCCGCCGCCCTCGTTCAACAATGCCTTGCAGGGGCTCCGCCCCTGCACCCCGCCGGGGAAACGGGTAAACCTAACGTTGCCTACTCAAAATCATCCAGGCGCTGCCGATAACTCGCTATTGCCTGGCGCAGGAACGCCTCGTCGAACGGCCCGGCCGGCGCCGGCGTCTCCAGAATTCGCCGGGGGATGCGAACGCCCTCCAACGTGAACCCCTCGCGGAACTTGAAGGCGTACTTGCGGCGCAGCGTCTCCGCGCCCAGACGGATCAGGTCATCCTCCGACCACTCAAAGCCCACGCTCGCCAGCGCCCGCGCAGTCGCCGCCTCGTCGTACACCTTGCGGGCGAAGAAGCAGACCACCAGACTGGCAAGCACCTGCCGCCAGCGTTCCTCCTCCAACAGCGCCGCCGCCACGTCCTCCGGCACAAGCGCCCGCCCTTCCTTAGCCGCCGCCTGGTCGAGGCTGTAACCGCTGCTGTCCAGGTGGCTGTGGCGCGCCCCGGTCAAGTAGCCCAGGTGGCACGCCGGGCCGGTGTGGTAGCCGGGCATCTCGTTGCCGCCGAACGCCAGCGCGAAATCCGCCCCACCGTAGATCGATGCGGCGTGCTCCACCCCGCGCGCCAGCGCGCGATAGAAATCGGTGGGCTGGGTCACGATGCGCTCCACCGCCGCGACGTAGGTCGCGTGATCGCCCCAGGCCAGCGCCAGGCCGTCGGTCTCACGCGTGGAAATCAAGCCACGCTCCAGCGCCTCGGTGGCCCAGGCCAGCGCCACACCCGCGCTCATCACGTCGAGCCCCTGCACCTCCACCTCGTCCATCAACTGGAGCATCCCCGGCACGTCGGCAATGCCGAGCATACTGCCCGTGGCAAAGATCGGTTCGTGGTCGTACCCCAGCATCGACGTCTTGTAGAAGTACGGCTCGTTAGGATGTGGGACGCGCAATGCCGCCAGGTGAATGCAGGCCACGGGACAGTGAGAACACGCCAACCGACGGCCCAGGTAGTTCTGCGCCAGATTCTCGCCGGAGATCGACGCGGCCCCCTCGAAGCGGCCCGACTGGAGGTTCCGCGTCGGCAACCCACCGATGGCGTCCAGCGGCAAGACGTTGATCGCCGTTCCCAGTTCGTGGTACTTCTGCATCATGGACGATTCCGTAGCCGCCTCGAACAGCGCGTCGTAGGCCGCGCGGTAGGCGCGCCGGTCCGCCGACTCGAGCGCGCGTTGCCCCGAGACGACAATGCCCTTCAACCGCTTGCTGCCGAATACCGCTCCCAGCCCCAGCCGCCCGAAGTGGCGGTACGTCTCGGTGATGACGCAGGCGTAGGAGACCTGCCGCTCCCCCGCCCGCCCGATGCGCATGATCGAGCGGAAACCCGACCCGCGCTCCCGTTCCCGCAGCACGCTGCCCACGGTGTAGCTGGAGCGCAGGCCCCACAGCGCCGAGGCATCGCGGAAGTGCACCTGATCTCCGTCGATCGCCAGGTAGACCGGCGTAGGGCTCTGCCCTTGAATGACCAGCGCGCCGTAGCCGGCCATGCGGATAGCGACCGCACTGCGCCCTCCGGCGTGGCTCTCCCCCAGATTGCCCGTATGCGGCGACTTGAACATCGCCACCGTCTTGGAGGCCATCGGGAAGAATCCCACCAGCGGTCCCACGGCCATCACGATAGAATTATCCGACCCCAGAGGATCGGCGCCTTCCGGGCACGTCTCCTCCAGCAGCCGGATCGCCACCCCGGCGCCGCCCAACCCCTGCGCGAAGAGATCGGGCCGATCTTCGACCCAGGAGCGGCGGCGGGAGAGATCGATATACAGCACGCGGCGCAGCGGATCACGCTCCAACATACGCCACCTCCTCTAGCGCCAGGACGTCATACGGACAGTAGCCGGCGCACACGCCGCAGTACACACACACCAGGGGCTTGTTCTCGGCGGCATCCCAGAAAATCGCGCCGAAGGGGCAGGCCGCGGCGCAGTTGCCGCAGCCGATGCAGAGGTCCTTCTTGAGCCGTACACCTCCCCCCTCGCGGGGCATCAGCGCATCGGTGGGGCAGACGCGGGCGCACGGTGGGTCCGCACAGGCCCGGCACACGACGACGACGAATCCGCGCCGCATCCCCCCCGCCGAGTGCACCTCGATACAGGCCCCGGCCAACCCGCCCCGCCCCGACCGGCGGGCGCAGGCAAACATGCACGCCTGGCAGCCCACGCAGCGATCGACGTCAATGACCGAAAGTCGCTTTGCCATTCCCCACCCTCCTTGTTGAAAGATATTATAGTCGGCAAGAGGCAGGAAGCAAGAGGCAGGAAATTGGTACTTGCCTCCGAAAAAGACTTGTGGTATAATGGCCTTCGTTAAGCGGGCGTAGTTCAGTTGGTAGAACACCTCCTTGCCAAGGAGAAGGTCACGAGTTCGAGTCTCGTCGCCCGCTCTGACTTTACCAGGCGACGTAGCCAAGCGGTAAGGCAGAGGTCTGCAAAACCTTTATTCGCCGGTTCGAGTCCGGCCGTCGCCTCTCATCAATCAATCGTCTGAAAAACACAAGGGCCAACTTTCGTTGGCCCTGTTCGTTTTGTACAAGTAACTGCTCAGGCTGTGCACCTGGCAGTTACCCGCTTGGCGCGTCGAAGGGAGAAGGTGGGGGTTTTGCGGGCGGCTTCGCCGCCCGCAAAACCCCCACTCGCCCCTCTTTCGCGGCAAAGTGAGGTAACTGCGAAGCGTAGCTGAGCAGTTACTTGTGCGATACGCTAGGGGTTACTCAGAGAAGGCAGCCGCCCAAGCCGTACCGGCAGGCACATCCGAACGCGCCGCGTCGCCGGGTTGCGATGCGCCCCGAACGACCTCGCCATCCAACGTGATCCAGATGCCCACCCAGCTACTAAAACTCATCTCCGAGGAAGAGAAAGCCAACGCCGTCGGAGCTCCCTCCGTCGTACAGTCGGGAATGTCGGCCATCACCGGCGGGCGGCTGTAACGCACCAGGTCGCGCCGCGGCCCAACCACGGTCATCACCCCAGAGCCGTCCAGTGGGGCAATCGTCGCCACCCAGTGACCTTCAGAGGAAAGCCCATTCCGCACAGCCACCGCGCGGGCGTAATCGTTGAGAATGTCGTTGGCGAAATTGCGCGGCCCGCGATACTGGATCTGCCCCCACCCCCCGTTGTACGCTGCGAGGGCGCTGTACAGGTCCCCTCCCGACTGATCGATCACGATCGACATCGTGCGAGTGCCCCAAAAGACATTCACCGCCGGGTCCAACAACTCCGCCGCCGTCGGCCGCCACGTGAACCCAGCTTCGCGTGGCATCAGCATCATCAGGCCCACCGCGCCAGCCGGGCCGCGCTCGTAGGAGCGGCCACGGGACTCCTTCCAAATAAGCGACGCGACGAGATCGGGATCGATCCCCCGTCGCGCAGACTCATCGAGCACGATGTCTTCCCACTGCCGGACGGCATCCGTCCAATAAGAGGACAGGCCGGTCACCGCAAGGTTCGCGTCCGCAGGATGAACGGGGAGCAGCATCGCCAGCGCCAGAAAGGCGAAGATGACCTTCCCCCAGTGTTTTGAGCACATAGGCAGCTTCTTCTCCTACAAGTCTACATTGGTTTCCTCAACGCGCGTGCCGGCAAACGTTTCTTGCCCGCAGGCGTAACTATAGCCGAAGGCGGGCCAGCTGTCAAGTGCCCAGCGGCTACCGCCGACGCCGGGCGCGCTCGATGCGCCGCACGCGCTCCCTGGCCCGGCGCATCGCACGCTCGATAGCCGCGGCGAGGCGCTCCGGCGGCGCGTGCTCGACCAGCGCCCACGGCGGACGGCCCTCCGCCGCCAGCACGGCGTTGGCCGCGTCGATGCCGGTGACGCAGGCCCGTTCGAGGTACAACGCGGGCGTGGGATGGCGCACCCAATCCCCACAGCACATAACCCCCGGCCAGGGCGTCTCGACGCCCAGGTGATCGGCGGCGGTGCCGAACCGCGAGAGGGTATGCGTCGCCTGGTTGCGGCGCAGCGTCGCGGTGAGCAACTGCCCGCGCAGTTCGGGATACGCGCGCTGGACGTCATGGGCTGCCCGCGCCATCAACACGGCGTCCTGTTCCTCCAACAAACTCGGCGGACCGTAGATGTGGCCCTCCACCGCGCCGCCGCCCGTCTCCCGGTGCCAGCGCACGAAGTCGTCCTGCAACTGGTGAAGCCAGAAGAAATTGTCGAGGACGAAATCCCCGCTGAACATTCCACCGGCAGGACCGGGCGCGGGGGCGCGCCGGAACCAGAGCCGCACAATCGCCACGGGGACGCCCGGCGGCCAACGCAAACCGCCCGCCAGCGCCGTGGTCTCCAGGCTGGAGGTGAGGATGCGCCGGTTGGCCGGCGCGTCGACGGCCAATACGACGTGGCGCGCGCCCTGACCGGTCGCTCCAGAGCCGTCGGGGCGCTGCCAGCACACCCGCCACCCCGCCTCCTCTCGCTCCAGCCGCGTCGCCACGGCCCCCACGAGCACGCGCCCGCCCAGGGCTTCGATCCGCCCCACCAACGGCTCGACGATGGCGCTGCCGCTGTCGGCGGGGAAGTAGGAGAAGGCCCACTCGTCCCGCCGCAGCAGAGTGTAGAATCGCAAAAACGCGATGAACCCGGCCACCGGCACTTCGTTGGGATGGGCCGAGCTGAAATTGCGCGCCAGCCCGGCGAAGAGCGCCTGCAGCGTGGGCGACCAGCCGCTCGTAAAATCGGCCAGCGACATGCCCTCCAGCGGCTGGGCCTCGCGCAGCGGGTCAATCGACATCGCCGCCAGCAAGCTGACCAGCACCCGAGGCATCGCGGCCAGGTCGCGCAGGGTCAGGATGTTGAGGAAACGGGGCCGGGCAAAGAGGGCCAGGTAGTGGAAGGGAGCCGGCACCCAACTGTTGCGCAGCGCGCTGCCGGTCTCGGCCCGCCGCACCCGGCCGTCGCCGCCGAATATCCACGCCTCGCGCCGCGCGGGCACGAACACGGGCCGGATGGCGTGCCGGGCCAGCATCGCGTTCAGATTGCGGTACTGGGACCAGATGCCGTGAACGCCGTGGTCCTCGCGAAAGCGCCAGGTGCGCCCGTCGTGCTCGACCACGGTGGTCGGTCCGCCCTGAAGCCGTCCGCCGCAATAGGCAGGGTCCGCTTCGAGGATCAGCGGAGCGACGCCGCGCTCGGCCAGGTGAAGCGCGGCGCTCAGCCCGGCCACCCCGGCCCCGACGACGATGACCTGCGGCGTAGAACGTGTATCCATCAGCATTTATCCCGGCGCATACGTGACCAGTTCGGCCTGGCGGCAGGTGGGGTAACGGGCCAGTTCCCACAGCAGGGCCAGGGGGCGCGCCTGCATCAAGGAAGGTTCGACGTAGCACTGTTGGAAGCAGCTCGTGCAGACCAGCGGCGGCACATCGAAGTCGCCCACCGCCTGCGCCATCGCGCGCCGCCACGAACCCGCTTCGAGCAGGTTGCACAGCCCTCCGTGGGTCGTGCCGCTCTTCTGGATAGGGCGGCAGGGATACGCCAGCGTCCCGTCATGGAACACCTGCGGGAACAACGTCGGGTAGCATTTGAACGGCTCGAAGTGCGCCAGCACGCGCAACGTGGGTCGGCTGACCAGAAGCGGGAACCCGTTGCGCTTCAAGTCCTCCAGGCGGCGGAGCAAAGCGCGGTACGGCTCCGACACCAGCAGTTCGTAGCGCGGCCAATTGTTCTGAGCACACGGAGAGATGGAAAGGGCCAGGCCGTGGCGCTGGCAGAAATCGATGACGCCATCGACCTGGTCGAGCGTTTCCGGTGCGAGCACACAGTTGACCACGATCCGCACCCCCAGCGCCCGCTGTCGCCCGGCAGCGGCGGCGACGGCGTCGAGAATGCGGGCCGCCGTCCCCACCCCGCTGCGCAGCGTCTGATCCCACACATCCGGTTCAACCGAGTCCAGGCTGACGATGAGGCGGTCGACGTGGGCCAGCGCGCGCTCGTGGTCGGGCAGGAGCAGGCCGTTGGTCAGCAGCGTGACGCTGCGGAAGGCCAACGCGTCGTGGGCGTGAGCGAGCAGCGCGTCGATGTGCGGGTACAGCAGCGGTTCCCCGCCGGTGAAAATGATCCGATCGGTCCCCTGACGCACGATCTCCAGCACACGCTGCGCGTCGGGGAGAGAAAGGGGCTGCGCCGCCGCCACATTCCGCACTGCGCCGTAGTCCTCGCAGTAGCGGCAGTTGAGATTGCAGAACGCGGTCACGTGATAGACTGCGACCAAGGGGCGCAGGACGTTTCCGCCACCTAAAAGTTTAGCCAGGTTGAGAACGTAGTTGCCGAGCAGGTTGCCCATAAGTGAGGATGATAGCCCAAGTACCCGTGATGTCAAGCGTACTTGACCACACCCAGTGCTTGCGGTATAATACGCTTCACTTCTCCGCAGGGTACGATGCGGAGATTGAATTTGTATGGGACATTACGAAGAGGGTGAATTATGCCAAAACGAACCTATCAACCTAAGAAGCGGAAGCGAATGCGCACCCACGGCTTTCGGGCGCGGTTGGCCACGCCCGGTGGGCGCAAGGTGCTCAAGGCACGGCGCAAGAAGGGCCGGCATCAACTGTCAGTGACGCGTGAATGGTCGAAGCAGTGGAACTGGAAGGAGAGCTCGCAACGGCCGCGTCGTCGGGACTAGAGCAGGCCACAGTGAATGGAACGTCGGGTCCGGCTGTGCCGACAGGTAGACTTCCAGCGCGTTCGCAAAGAGGGCCGATCCTGGGCTCACCCCTTGCTGATCCTGGTGGTTCTTCCTAATGAGCTTGATCGTCTCCGCGTCGGCGTCACCGCCAGCCGCAGAGTCGGCAAAGCCGTCGAGCGCAACCGGGCCAAGCGTCTTCTACGCGAAGCCGCTCGTCATCTCTACCCAAGCCTCTCGCCAGGATGGGACGTCGTTCTCGTCGCCCGACGCGAGATCGTGTCGGCGAAGGAGCCCCAGGTGCGAGAGGCCTTGGCGTATTTGACACAGCGCGCCGGTTTGCTGGCAAAGGACGCCCGAAACCTATGAAGGCCCTATTTCTGGCCCTGATTCGGCTGTGGCAGACGACCTTTTCGCGTGTGCTCCCCGATACCTGCCGCTTCAGCCCAACCTGCTCGGCCTACGGGTACGAAGCCATCGAACGGTACGGGATATTTCGTGGCGGCTGGCTGGCGGTCAAACGCATCAGCCGCTGCCATCCCTTCCACCCCGGGGGGTACGATCCCGTCCCGGATCTTGACAAGGAGAAAACAGCCGAGTGAGAACACAGCGTCGTACATTTAGATGGGAGATCGTCGTGCTCCTCCTGTTCGCCGCCGCGCTCCTGAGTGGGTGCAGCGGTGGCGCGCGCGCCTCGACGTGGACCGGGCTGGTCATCGATGACGGCGTCGTCTACGTCGCCGATCTGACCCACGTGCGTGCCTTCGACGCAGAATCCGGCGCGCAGGTGTGGACCTTCCCCAGAGACGAAAGCGGCGGCGGCCCCTTCTACACCGCCACAATACAGCCCGGGGAAGCGCTGTTCGTGACGTCAGAAGAGAAAGCCAGCGGACTCTTCTCGTTTGCGCAGGCGCGCAACGTGCTGCGCGCCCTGACCATCGACCCGAACGATCCCGACGGGCGGCGTGAACTGTGGGCGTTCGACGCGGCCGAAGGGACCTACGTCAGCGGGGGCGCGGTCAGCGACAACCTGCTCGTCATCGGCAACGGGGACGGCAACGTCTACGCTCTGAACACCGAATCCGGCGCAATGGTGTGGACGTTCACCACCGAGAACCGCATCTGGGCCAAGCCGCTGGTCGTCTCCGATACCGTCTACGTCTCCTCGCTTGACCACCACCTCTACGCACTCGACGTGGAGAACGGGCGTCCGCGCTGGGAGCAACCCTTCCAAGCCGGCGGAGCCATCGCCGGGCAGCCGCTGGTGTATGACGGCCTGCTCTACGTGGGCGCTTTCGACAACAAAGTCTACGCCCTGCAGCAGGAAGATGGAACGGTCGTGTGGGAGGCCGAAGGGCAGAACTGGTTTTGGGGCACCCCAACCACCGACGGCAGCGCCGTCTACGCGGCAGACGTCAACGGCAACGTCTACGCCTGGGACGCAGCTACCGGTAGCCTGGTGTGGGACGAGCACGTCGATGACTTGGTCCACATCGGACCGGCGTTGAGTCAGGACCACCACATCCTGGTCGTCGCCGGGAGTGACGGCAGCCTGTACGGCCTAGACACCAGCGATGGTGTCGTGCTGTGGGAGCAACCGGGAGAGGGCGAAATCGCTTCGATGGTCATCGATGGCGACTACGTCTACATCTCCCGCATCGCATCTTCCGACAGCGTCCAGGCCTTCTACGCGGAGAACGGTCGCAACCTCTGGACCTTCTCCTCCGATTCTTGATAGGGGGTGCCCGGTGTGGGACCTGTTCCTTAGCGTTTTCATCAACTTTATGCTGCTCATCTACAACTTCCTCGGCCAGCAGACCATCGTCGCGATTACAATCGTGACCCTGATCGCACGCCTCATCACGCTTCCGCTGACACTCAAACAGCAGCAGACGTCTCAAAACATGCAAAAAGTGCAACCCAAGATGCAGGAGTTGCAGAAAAAGTACGCCAACGACAAGGAAAAGCTGGCGCAAGAGCAGATGAAACTCTACCAGGAAGCCGGGATCAACCCGCTGGGAGGGTGCCTGCCTCTGGTCATCCAGATGCCGATTCTCTTCGCTCTCTACCAGTCCATCATCCGCGTGTTGGCGGTCAGCCCAATGGAGCTGTTGCGGCTGTCGCAGAACATCTACATGCCCGAGCTGACCCGCCTGATTCCCCTCAACAGTACGTTCCTGTGGCTCGACCTGGGGCAGCCAGACCCCTACTTCGTCTTGACCGTCTTGGTCGTGCTGACCTCCTGGCTTTCTCAGAAGATGCTCACCCCGCCATCGACCGACGAGCGGTCGGCCGCAATGAACCAGCAAATGCAACTGATGATGCCCCTGATGTTTGGCTTCATCTCGATGTCCTACGCCTCCGGCCTCTCCATCTACTTCATCATCTCCAACCTGGTCACGATGCTCCAGTACTTCATCCTGCGCAACGATCGCTTCAAGCCAGAGGAAGACGCCGGGAAGGACAAAAAGAAGGACAAGAAGGACAAGAAGAAGGAGTAGAAATGGATCAACCAAAGCGCACAGAGATATTCTCTGGCGAAGAAATAGAAGATGCGATCGCCGCCGGGCTGAGCGCAATGGGCCTCACCCGCGATCAAGTCACCGTGGAAGTGCTCGACGAAGGCAGCCGCGGCATCCTGGGTATCGGCAGCAAGCCTGCCCGCGTGCGCCTGCTCCCCATCCCCCGCCCTGACCCGACGCCCCCACCCGTCGCCAGCGTCGCGACTATCGAGCCCGTCGCAGAACTGCAACCCGAGCCTCCCGCAGGCGAAGAAACGCCCGACGTCACCGCCGTAGCGCGCGAAATGATGGCCGAACTCCTGAAACGCTTGGGATTCGACGCCGAGGTCGAGGTCAGCCAGGCCGAACGCGCCCCAGACGAGGACACAGCACCGATCATCTTGGACGTGTACGGCGCCGGCGTCGACGAGCTAATTGGACGCAAGGGCGACACCCTCGCCGCGCTCCAGGAAATCACGCGCCTGATGATGGGCAAACGCCTGGGTCAACGCACGAATTTGATCGTGGACGTCGAAGGGTACAAGCAGCGACGTGAGCGCAACCTGCGCAGCCTGGCACGCCGTATGGCCGAGCAGGCCGCACAGACCGGACGACGGGCGTATCTCGAACCGATGTCGCCCTACGAACGCCGCATCATCCACCTCGAACTGCGTGAGCATCCCGACGTCGAGACCATCAGCGTGGGAGACGGGCCGCGCCGCCGCGTAACGATCGTCCCTAAAACCTAAACGGGCAGGCTGCGCCTTATGAAACTCGGCCCGCCACGCCGGTTGGACTATCTCGTGATTGGGCACGTCACGCACGATGTCGCTCCCGGCGGCGGGTTCACATATGGCGGCACCGCCACGTACGCCGCCCGCACCGCCCAGGCGCTGGGCTGCCGCGTCGGCATCCTCACCAGCACCGCCAACCACGACGCGGCCGCTTTCGCCTGTGCCGAAGTCTTCAACGTCCCTACACCCTCTACCACGATCTTTGAGAATCGATACAGCCACACGGCCCGCCAGCAGGTGATCCACAGCGTCGCCAGCTCACTATCTCCCCACCACGTCCCTCCGGACTGGCAAAACGCCGCGATCGTCCACATCGGACCGGTAGCTCGGGAATGCGACCCGGCCCTGGTCAACGCCTTCCCCGATGCCTTCGTCGGCGTCACCCCGCAGGGGTGGATGCGCCACTGGGATCACCAGGGGCACGTCCGGCGCGCAGAATGGGCAGACGCCGAGACGGTTCTCTCCACAGCCAACGCGGTCGTTCTGAGCATCGAGGATGTGGGCGGAGACGTCGCGCTCGTGGAACGCTGGGCGCGCTGGTGCGCGCTGTTGGTGCTCACGCGCGGCGCTGCGGGCTGCACGGTCTACGTCGACGGAGCAGCGAGAGACGTGCCCGGCTTCCCGACCGCCGAAGTGGACCCCACCGGCGCGGGCGACGTCTTCACCGCCGCCTTCTTCGTCCAACTCGCGCGTGGGGCCACGCCCCAAGACGCCGCCCGGCTGGCGAATTGCGTCGCAGCGACGTCCGTCACCCGCGTGGGGCTGGACGGCATCCCAACGCCAGAAGAGATCGCTCGCTGCCTGAGGACGACGCCCTTCTCGACGATTGAACCATAATGTCCATTATTTACACGCTCGCAAATCAAAAAGGCGGTGTGGGCAAGACCACGACCGCCGTCAACGTGGCGGCCTATCTGGCCGCCGAGGGCTTCAATGTGCTGCTGGTGGATATCGACCCGCAGGCCAATGCGACCTCCAGCCTGGGTGTGGACCGGCGGCAGCTCGCCACCTCCGTCTACGACGTGCTGGTCAACCAGACCCCTCTGGAAACGGCCATCACGCCCACCCAGTGGCCGCGCCTGCACATCGTGCCCAGTGCGAACCAGTTGGCCGGCGCTACCGTGGAACTGGTCAGCGCGCTGGCGCGCGAACACCGCCTGCGCGTTGCGTTGGAAGGCGCGCCGGACCGGTATGACTACACCCTCATCGACTGCCCGCCCAGCCTGGGTATCTTGACCGTCAACGGATTGACAGCCGCCCGGAACGGGGTTATCATCCCCGTGCAGTGTGAATACCTGGCGCTGGAAGGCCTCTCCCAACTCGTCCAGACCATCGACCTCGTGCGGCGGGCGCTCAATCCTGACCTGCGCATCCGCGGGCTGGTGATGACGATGTTCGACCCGCGCACCAACCTGTCGCGCCAGGTCATCCAAGAGGTGCGCCAGCACTTCGGCAATCGCGTCTTTCGCACCATCATCCCCCGCAGCGTGCGGTTGGGCGAGGCACCCAGCTTTGGAGAACCGATCCTCAGCCACGACCCCCGCTCTTCCGGCGCGCGGGCCTACCAGGTGCTCACCAAAGAACTGCTGCTCGGCGACGGGAAAATAAAACCCAAGTAGAGGCCATGATCGCTTCGCTCACAGCCGATAGGCGAAAATG
>JAFGOJ010000097.1 GCA_016926575.1 Anaerolineae bacterium
GCGTGGTGGTGGGGGACGTGCGCATCATTCGCAAGGAGCAGATGAAAGGATGACCCAAAACGTGCAACGTCAGCGTGGGCTGGACCATTTGAAGCCGTACGTACCGGGCAAGCCGGTCGAAGAAGTGAAGCGGGAGTACGGGCTGGATGACGTGATCAAGCTGGCCTCGAACGAGAACCCGTTGGGCACGTCGCCCAAGGCGGTCGCGGCGATGCGGGAGGCGCTGGCCCGGATCAACGTCTATCCCGATGGGCAGAGCTACGACCTGCGCCAGGCGCTGGCGCGGCGCTTCGACCTGCCGATGGAGACCGTCACCGTGGGCAACGGGGCAGACGGGCTGATCATGGAGCTGTGTATGGCCTTCCTGGACGAAGAGAGCGAGGTCATCGTCAGCGCGTCTTCGTTCCCGGTCTACGACATCTACACCTACATTATGCGGGCGGAGCTGGTCAAGACGCCGCTCAAGGACTACGGACTGGACCTGGAGGCAATGGCCGATGCAGTCACCGAGCGGACCCGGGTCATCTTCGTGTGCAACCCCAACAACCCGACCGGGACCGTCGTCACGGCGGATGAGGTGGATCGCTTTATGCGGCGCATTCCCGAGCACGTGCTGGTGGTCTTCGACGAGGCGTACTACGAGTTCGTCGATGCGGACGATTACCCCACCACGATGGACTACGTCCGCGAGGGGCGGCAGAACGTGCTGATCCTGCGCACCTTCTCCAAGGTCTACGGGCTGGCGGGGATCCGGTTGGGGTACGGCATCGGGCACCCCGACGTGCTGGCGTGCCTGCATCAGGTCAAAGAACCGTTCGCGGTCAACTTGCTGGCGCAGGCGGCCGGGCTGGCGGCGCTGGGGGACAGCGCGTTTCTGGAGCGGACGGTGACGACCAACTGCGTGGAGCGCCACTTCTTGTACGGGGAGCTGGAGCGGTTGGGGTTGTTCTACGTCTCCAGCCACACCAACTTCGTCATGGTCGAAATCGGGCCGCAGGCCGGCGACGTCGTGGAGGCGTTGTTGAAGGCGGGCGTCATCGTGCGGCCGTGCGGGGGGTACGATCTGCCGGACTTCGTGCGGGTTACGATCGGCGAGCGGGGGCAGAACGAGCGGTTCGTTCACTCCCTAGCGCGTATCCTGGGCCGTTCAGAGCAGCGATGATGCCGTCTTTGTTGGGCCCCGACACGCTGAGCGGCGATACCCCTCCCCGTGTGGAAGTCTACACCGACGGCGGGTGCGATCCCAACCCGGGCCCCGGCGGGTGGGGGGCGATCATTCGCTGGGGCGACCGGGAGTGGGTGTTGAGCGGCAATGATCCCGACACGACCAACAACCGCATGGAGCTTCACGCTGCTGCGGCTGCACTGGCCCTGTTGGAGGGGTTACTGGGCCGCTGCCAGGTCGATTTGTACACCGATTCGCAGTACACGCGCCAGGGCATTACCGAGTGGATCGATGGCTGGATCAGGCGGGGGTGGCAGACGCGCGACAAGTCGCCGGTGAAGAACCAGGATCTGTGGCGCGTGCTGCACCGGCTTGCCCAGGCCCACGACGTGACGTGGCACTGGCTGGAGGGGCATGCCGGGCATCCGCTCAACGAGCGGGCGGACTGGCTGGCGACCGAGGCGCGGCGGGCGCTCTCGCGTGGGCCGGGCGCGCCGGACGCCCGCCGGCGCGTTGACGGAGACCTGCCGTCGGTGGAAATCTGCGTCAAAGCCTCCGGCGGTGGAAGTGGGAAGCCGGGCGGGTGGGGGGCCGTGCTGCGGATGGGTGAGCACACGCGCACCCTCAGCGGGGCGGGGGCCGCCGCGACGGTCAACGCGATGCTCGTGCGCGGCGCCGCCAAGGCATTGGATGCGCTGACCAAGCCGTGCCGGGTTGCGCTCTACTCCGACGCGGAGTACCTGATCAAGGGCGCGTCCGCGTGGGTCAAGGGGTGGCAGGCGCGGGGGTGGCGCACGCGGGACGACAAGCCGGTGGCCAACCGGGAAGAGTGGGAAGCGCTCCTGGAGGCGGCGCGGCCCCATCAGGTCACCTGGCTGATGGCTCAGGGGGACGCCGTACCCGCCGATCTGTCACAAGCAGGCGAACTGGCAGCCGAAGCGGCGCTGCGGGCGTAGGGCGCGCGGTTCTCATTCCTGTGGTGGTAGGCGCGCGATTCAATCGCGCGCCTACCACCGACAATGTGCTCCCGCCGGGCCCGCGCCGAGCGGGCGTCACGCTGAAAGCGTGACCTACATTTTCGCCCACTGGCTGTGAGCGAAAGCGATCATAGCCTCTGTCTCAACAAACGAGCGGCCTGTCCTCGCGCGAGGACAGGCCGCTCATTGCGTCTTTGAAGTTCAAAGAGGAGTTACAGGTCGTCGTCCTCGTCGTCTTCCCAGTCCTCTTCCCATTCCTCGTCGTCGTAGTAGGCCCAGTCCAACTCGACCGGGTCGAGGTCGATGACCTCCAGATCGGTCTCGCAGTAGGGGCACACCACGGTCTGGGCGATTTTGAGATTATCCCGCAGTTTGATGTCCTCACCACAAGATGGGCAAATGGCGAACATGCTCTTTACCTCCGTAGCTTTCAAAGAGATTTGTGTGGGTATTCTGGTAACTTCTCAATAAAGCGGGGAGAAGATGGGGGTTTTGCGGGCGGCTTCGCCGCCCGCAAAACCCCCATCCCC
>JAFGOJ010000499.1 GCA_016926575.1 Anaerolineae bacterium
AACCCCGGGCGATTGCCTTGCATTCGCGTGTGCGGCTTGTCTGGGCGCTCTAAGGCGTTTTCGCGTTTCTACCGCTTCGAAATCCCGAGGGGTTGTCCGGCGCAGGCAAGGGGCATATAATGACGTCATGGGGATTGCCCCCGATTTCTCGGGGACAGGCTTCGGGCGCTTCGCGCCCTCGCAATGACCCGCAGCGGGCATGCGCTGAGCAGTAGGGCAGGTTTCTTACCTGTCGGGCAGGTATGGGAACCTGCCCTCCCCCGCAAATCTGCGTAGAGCCACGGTAAGGAGGGAGGAATGGTAACGTACACATTGAAGCGGGTGTCGATAGCGCATTTGCCGACGCCGTTGGAGCCGCTGGCGCGTCTTTCGCAGCGCTTGGGCGGGCCCGAGCTGTGGGTGAAACGGGACGACCAGACCGGATTGGCGACCGGAGGAAACAAGACGCGCAAGCTGGAGTTTCTGCTGGCCGACGCGCTGGCAAATGGGGCCGACACGCTCTTGACGTGCGGGGCGGCGCAATCCAACCACGCCCGGCAGACGGCTGCCGCCGCGGCAAAGCTCGGCTTGAAGGCGGTGTTGGTGCTGCGTGGCGAAGCGCCGCCCGGCGTCCAAGGGAACTTGCTATTGGACCTCCTGCTGGGGGCAGAGATCGTGTGGGCCGGCGACCGGCCGCTGCCGGACGCGCTGGAGAGCGCGGCAGCCGCGTGCCACCGGCGCGGCGACACGCCCTACGTGGTCCCCTACGGCGGGAGCAACCCGGTGGGGGCCAGCGGGTACGTCGCGGCGATGGAGGAGCTGCTGGCGCAGTGCGCGCAACAAGAGCTTCACTTCGACCACATCGTCTTCGCGTCGTCCAGCGGCGGGACGCAGGCCGGGCTGGCGGTAGGCGCACGCGCGCTGGGGTACACGGGCCGCGTCCTCGGGATCAGCGTCGACATGCCGGGCGCGTCGCTGCGGGCGAGCGTGGCCGAACTGGCGACGGCGACCGCGGTCCGCCTGGGGCTGGACCTGACGTTCGCGGCAGCGGACATCGACGTGAACGACGACTACGTCGGCGGGGGGTACGCCGCCATCAGCGAGCTGGAGCGGGAGGCCATCCGCACGGTGGCCCAGACCGAAGGGCTGCTGCTCGACCCGGTCTACACCGGGCGCGCCTTTGGCGGGCTGCTGGACCTGATCCGGTGCGGTGCGTTCGCGCCCGACGAGCGAGTGCTGTTCTGGCACACCGGCGGGTCGGCGGGCCTCTTTGGGTATGCGGAGGCGGTATTGGGTAGTGCGTGGGCGCGTTGAAGGGCGCACTCCGACGTCGACACAGGTCCGTAAGGGCGGCCCGATGCCAGGCCGCCCTCCGCAGATGGTGTCTCTATTGAGAACGCAGCGCCAATGGCAAATAGATGTAGTAGCGCAAGGCGGCGGCCGGACCGAGGGCCGGGTAGCCGCTGTCGAGTGTATGCACGCCATCGCTGGCGCGGCCGACCAGCGGTTGGCCGGCCAACCCGTTGAGAATGTGCGCGTCGTCGTATGACACGACCGGCGCGGTGCTGCCGATGACGGCATACGCCAACCGGTCACCGGTCTGGGCCTGGGCCGGGCTGATGCAGACCACAGCCAGCGCGAGCAAACAGAGTAAGCGGCTCAAGGCTTTCATGGCGTCAATCCTTCGTGTAGGGGTAGTAGAGTTCTATGGTGTGGCGGATGTTCGTGCGTCCTACCCACAGCAAGTCGCCGTCGTCGAGGACGATACCAAGGCGCTCTGGATAGATCGGCTCGAGCATCGGCATGTCGGCTGTGACCCTGCGCCCCGCGACGAGATCGAAGATGCCTTGAGAAGTAAGCAAGTAATTTCCCCAGGCCAGGTATGCTGGAGTGTTGCTAGTTTCCGGTACATAACCAGGGCGGTAGTCGATGAAACGCCAGGTCTGCGTCGCAGGATTGTATATGTGCAGTGCCCCAAGGCTCACAATGGCCACTTCACTCGTATCGGTCCACACCGGTCGGCCACTGGAACACCCGGAACAAGCAGCCATCGGCGTCCACACATTCGTCACGGGGTTAAACAATCCCCCGCCATACTCCCCCGTGTCAAGCGGACCCCATACGATCACAGACGTGTCGTTGACAGCCGGCTCATTCCAAGAGACAATATCCGGCGCGTTGGTCATCGACATCGGCGTCCAGGTGTCGTTAGTGGGATTGTAGATGGCGCCCGTATCACTCTCATAGTCCCACACGACCAGCCGCCCGTTGACCCATTTGACAATTATCTCAGAAGTAGGTGCCCCTGCGGTACTCATCGCCGTCCACGTATTCGTAGCGGGGTCGTACAAGAAACCGGTATACGTAGTTTCATACGTATTGACGTTATACTCCTTCCAGATCAGCAGACGAGATCCGGTCCAGAAGGCGTAAAAATAGTACGTTTCCGCGGAGTTCAAGTCGGCCATCTCGGTCCAGGTATTGGTGGTGGGATTATAGCGCGCACCAATCGAAACGCCTAATGGATTCCAGGAAGCGTCATAGCCCTCGAAAGAAGCCCAACTGATCATCTCCGTGCCGGTCCAAAACGTGCTATCCGTGCGGGTCGGCGCATTCGTCACGCTGATGGACGTCCACGTGTCCGAGGCAATCGTATAAATCTCTCCCCCCCCATAGCTACTGGACCAGCAGAACACTCTGTCGCCGGTATAGAGTTGATGGGAACAAAAGTTCGAAGGGGATTGCGCGATCTGCGTCCACGGCCCCAAGTCCTCGCCCATGGCATTCGGTTTGGGGGTGAAGCCCGTCGGCGTGCTGCCGTAGGGGAACAGGAGGGTGGCTCCGGAGGGCAGCCCACCGCCCATCAACTCGCTGGCGTCGAAGCCGTCGACCCGGTCGGCGTTGAAGGCGTAGGGCACAGCGGTGAACTGTTGGCGCGGGCTGAGCGGCGCGCCGTTGACCCAAATCTCCAGCCAGCGCCCCGCTTCATCGAATAGATCTTCAGGCAGCGCGGTTTGACTCCCCAGCACCACCGCGAATGCACCGGCCTCGACACTGACGCCGACGTGGTTTTCCTGCCACAGCAGCGTTCCCCCACTGGCGCTGTCGTAGACCTGAAACATCAGGTTGCGCGTCCCGTCGATCAGATTCCCCTCGGCGTCGGTCAGCGTGCCCTGATAGCTGATCGTGTGGGGTGCGGTCTGCACCAACACCCCACGCGCGCGGACGGCGGGCGTGACCAGCAACGCGACCACCAATCCCACCACCACGATGTTGAAAACGACGAGTATGCTATTCAGTTTTCGGTTGAACATCTTGTGCCTCCTTTGAGTTATGGTAAACGCCTCGTAACTGCTCAAGCTGTGCGCCTGGCAGTTACCCGTTTGGCGCGTCGAAGGGAGAACAGGGGGTTTTGCGGGCGGCGAAGCCGCCCGCAAAACCCCCACTCCCCCTTTTCGCGGCGGAAAAGGCAACTGCGAAGCGTAAGCTGAG
>JAFGOJ010000500.1 GCA_016926575.1 Anaerolineae bacterium
CCGCTCTCGACACCCCCGCTTTCCCCCTTCGCGGACGGGGAAGGGCAACTGCGAAGCGTAAGCTGAGCAGTTACGTGGGGCATTGTGCCGCCGGCAGGAGCGCGACGACGACTTTCGAGGGAGCACGTCAATGGACGAATCGTTGCAGATGTGGACCGAAGTTGTATTCACTCTCTCTTACCTGGCTGTGGTTTGGACGTTGACGATCTCGATGATGCGCCGCCTGCCGCAGGTCGCGCCGGAGGATCACGCGGTGGGGCGGCTTTTCATGTGGGCGTTCGCGCTGCTGGCCCTGGGGGATACCGGGCACGTCGGTTTTCGCGTGGTGGCCTACGCGCTGGATGGTCTGGGGACGTCGCTGGTGTTGTTCGGTCACCCGACCACGCTGGTCGGGTTGGGGGCGCTGTCGACGTCGATCACGGTGACCGGCTTCTACATCTTCTTGTTGATGGCGTGGAAGCAGCGTTTCGGGCGCGAGTACGGTTGGTTCGAGGCGTTCCTTTTCGTCGCGGCGGGGGTGCGGCTGGCGATGGTCGTCTTGCCGCAGAACGACTGGGGCGACGCGGTGGCCCCGTGGCCCTGGTCTCTCTACCGCAACATCCCACTGGCGGTGCTGGGGCTGGGGACTGCCGCTCTGATCCTGCGGGATGGGATCGAGCGGCGGGATCGGGCCTTCATCTGGATCGGGGCGATGGTTTTGCTCTCTTTCACGTTCTACGTTCCGGTGATTTTGTTCGTGCGTTACGTGCCCGTTGTGGGAATGTCGATGATTCCCAAGACGCTGGCTTACCTGGCGATTGCGGTGATTGGGTACCGCGAGCTGTTTTGACCCTCGAATGGACACAACCGTAACATTCCTGACGCTCTCGATCATCTTTCTATCCGCGTTCGTCCGTTCGGCGTTGGGGTTTGGAGACGCGCTGATCGCTATGCCGTTGCTGGTGCTGCTGGTGGGCGCGGCGACGGCGACCCCTGTGGTGGCGTTCAACGCGTCGACGATTGCCGCGTTGATCCTCCTGCGGGCGTGGCCGGGAGTAGACGTGAAGGCGGCGTGGCGGCTGGTGCTCTCGACGCTGGTGGGGATTCCCATCGGCCTGGTTTTCCTGCGCGCGGCACCGGAGTGGGCGGTCAACGGGGTGTTGGGGCTGGTCTTGATCGGCTTTGGAGTGTACAATCTGTTGGCGTTGCGGCTGCCGTATCTCGAAAGCGAGCGTTTCGCGCCGCTGTTTGGGTTGGCTGCGGGGGTGCTGGGAGGCGCATACAACACCAACGGCCCTCCGGTGATTATCTACAGCGTTCTGCGCCGCTGGGATCCGCAGCGGTTCCGCGCTACGTTGCAGGGCTACTTCCTCCCCACGGGGGGCATGATTCTGCTCAGCCACGGGCTGGCGGGTCTGTGGACGGCGCAGGCAGTGCGATTGTACCTGTACGGTCTGCCGTTCGTTGTGGCGGGCGTGGTGATAGGCGGGGTCGTGCACCGGCGGGTGTCTGGAGAACGGTTCAAGCAGGCGGTGTACGCCTTCCTTGTGGTGACCGGAGCGGCGTTGGTCATTGGATCGTTTTGAGCACGGAGGTGGCAAGATGATCGTCTGTCCTTGGTGCGGCACGCACTACGAAACATTCACGACCAACTGCAAGAACTGTGGTGGGGCATTGCCGCTGGATGGTGTGGTGGAGCCTGAGCGGGTCGAATCGGCGGACCGCGTTCCGGTGCCGCCGCCTGCGCCGCGGGCCGTGCCGCGCAACTACGTCTGGCGTATCCTGCTGGCCGACGGGTGGAGCATCGCTGCCATCGTCTTCCTGGCGGTGGGAATCCCGTTCTTCATCGTGGGTCTTGTGTTGACCGTGGCGGTGGTGACGGCGCTCGTCGGCATCCCCTTCGTCGGGATCGGCGGGCTGTTCACGGCGGCGGGTGTGGGGGTGTTGGGGTGGCGCTACAGCGAAGCGCAACAGACGACGGACGTGTTGAAGGACGGGGACGCCACGCCGGGGATCATCGAGAGCGTCGCTGAGAACTTTCACGTGCAGGTCAATGGGCGCTACCCGTGGACGATCACGTACCGCTACGAGGTGGCCGGCCAGCCGTACGTCGGCCGGGTGACGACCTTGAGCCAGCCGGACCTGAGTCAGCATCCCGGGCGGCGCGCTTACGTGCTCTATCGGCGGGAGAATCCGCAGCGCAGCGCGATCTATCCCCATCCCTATGGCTATTATGAGCTGCATTGATTACAGAAAGTGAGGCGATATGTCATCAGAAAAGATACGCTATCTGGCGTTGGGCGATTCTTACACCATTGGCGAGGGCGTGCGCGCCGAAGAGCGCTGGCCGGCGCAACTGGCGGCGGCGCTGAGCCAACGCGGCATCGTGGTCGACGAGCTGACCATCGTTGCCCAAACCGGATGGACGACGGACGAATTGATGGCGGGGATCGAGCAGGCGGCTCCGCAAGGCCCGTACGACCTGGTTACTTTGTTGATCGGGGTGAACAACCAGTATCGCGGCTGGGACCGCGAGGTCTACCGGGAGGAGTTCCGGGCGTTGTTGGCGCAGGCGATCGACTTTGCCGGCGGGCGGCGCGACCGGGTCGTGGTGTTGTCGATTCCGGATTGGAGTGTGAAGGCGTTCGCCACCGGGCGCGACCGGCAGCAGATTGCGTGGGAGATCGACCAGTTCAACGCGATCAATCGTGTGGAGACGGGGCGGGCGGGCGCGCGCTACGTCGACGTGGCGCCGGTCTCGCGGGGGGCGCAAGACGATCCGGGGATGACGGCCGAGGACGGGCTGCATCCCTCGGGGGCGATGTACCGCCTGTGGGCCGATCTGGCCCTGCCGGTGGTTGGGGCGGCGTTGTTGGAACGCGTGCGGTGAGCGATGTTGGACATCGTGTGCCTGGCGCTGCCGTTTGTGTTTGGGTTCATCCTCGTCGCCTGGGGGCTGTGGCGGACGTATCGTGTCATCCTTGCCGCTGAGGATTTGACCGAACGGCACCAAGGCGCTTTGAAGTGGCAGATGGTCGCCTGGTTGATGTGCCTGGGACTGGCGGCGCTGTACTTGCTGCCGTTGATTCCACCGTCTCCGACGTGGGATTTTGCGCACCGCTTCATACCGATGGCCTGCTGCGCGATCATCGGGTTCGTGGCGTTCAGCGCGATCTCCGACCGGGTGATGGGCTTCGGCGGGGGCGAGGGGGTGGTCAAGGGTCAGACGGCTGTCATTGCCGGCGTGATGCTGGCCGTCGCGGCGGCGGTCTCCATTGTCGTTTACGCGGTGGTTGCGTTTTGAGCGTGCGCCTGCCGGATCGATTCGCGCGCACGATGGTCGAGTTGCACGGCGACGCGGGTGTGGCCTGGTTGGAGGGCCTGCCGCGCCTCGTGGGCGCGTGCGAGCGTCAGTGGTCGCTGACGGCAGGCGCGCCGTTTGTGAACTTGTCTTACAACTACGTCGCGCCAGCGGTGCGCGCCGACGGGACGCCAGCCATTCTGAAGATCGGCTTCCCAAATCCGGAGCTGACCACCGAGATCGCGGCGCTGGCGCTGTACGATGGGCGCGGCTGTGCGAGGCTACTGGCGGTCGACCCTGAGCGGGGCGCGTTACTGATCGAGCGGCTGGTGCCCGGCACGCCGCTCGCGGGGAGTGACGACGAGGCGGCCACGCGCGTTGCGGCGGGCGTTATGCGCCGGCTGTGGCGACCGGCTCCGGTCGGGCACGCGTTTCCCACCGTGGCGCGATGGGCGCAGGGGCTGGCGCGGCTGCGCGGCCGTTTCGACGGCGGCAGCGGGCCGCTGCCCCGCAGTCTGGTCGAGCGGGCGGAGGGGCTGTTCGCGGACCTGCTCGAGTCGATGGGGGAACCGGTGCTGCTGCACGGGGATCTGCATCACGCGAACATCCTGCGGGCCGAGCGCGAAACGTGGCTGGCGATCGATCCGAAGGGGGTGGTGGGGGAAGCCGAGTACGACGTCGGCGCGCTGCTGCGCAACCCGCTGCCCTGGCTGCTGGAACAGCCAGACCCGGCAGCGGTGGCCGCGCGGCGGGTGGCGGTTCTGGCAGACATGCTGGGGTTCGACCCCAGGCGGATCTTGGGGTGGGGCGTGGCGCAGGCGGTGCTGTCGGCCTGGTGGTCGATCGAGGATCACGGCTCAGGATGGGAACCGGCGATTCGCTGCGCGGAGATCATGCATACTCTACTGAAAAAAGCTATCCACCACAAAGGACACAAAGAAAAAGATTAAGGCGTTGCGCGAGATTGTCCAAAAAACAGCCTGAAGAACAAGAGAATCTTAAGGCGAATAGTAACTGCTCAGGCTGTGCGCCTGGCAGTTGCCCGCCTGGCGCGTCGAAGGGATATGATGGGGGTTTTGCGGGCGGCGAAGCCGCCCGCAAAACCCCCACTTCCCCTTTTCGCGGCGGGAAAGGCAACTGCGAAGCGTAAGCTGAG
>JAFGOJ010000098.1 GCA_016926575.1 Anaerolineae bacterium
CGGGTCATTGCGAGGGCGCGTTAGCGCCCGAAGCAATCCCCAAAACGCGATGAGGAGATTGCTTCGCGGCCCTTCGGGCCGCTCGCAATGACCAGAGTGAGCAGTTACTATTCGCTTAAGATTCTCTCGCTCTTCATGCTGGTTTTCGGGCAATCTCGTGCAACTTCTTAATTTTTTCTTTGTGTCCTTTGTGCTCTTTGTGGTTGATGGTTTTTTCAGTAGTTGGGAAGGTAGATCAAGGAGGTTCTAATGAGCAAGAATCCGTTGCGCACACACTGGTATCTGGCGCTCGTGGCGGCGCTGCTGCTGGGCGGGGTGTTGGGGTGCCGCTGGAGCAGCCCTTCGATGGCGACACCGAGCGATGTGTCGACCGGAAGCGCGCCGGTCATCACGACCGCAGAGGCGGTGACGGCCTCACCGCCGGTCGTCGACGAATCGACCGCGATCAGTGACCTGGAGGCGCGTATAGGCGGGGTGTATGAGGCCGCCAGCGCCTCGGTCGTCAACATCACCAACCGGAGCTACGCGATCTCTTTCGGGCGTATGGTGGTGCCGCAGGAGGGGAGTGGTTCCGGTTTCGTGATCGATATGCAGGGGCACATTGTCACTAATTATCACGTGATCGAAGGTGCCGAAGAACTGCTCGTCACGCTGTCCAACGGTACGGTGTACGAGGCAGAAGTGGTCGGCAGCGACGCCGCGAATGACCTGGCAGTGATCCGCATCGACGCGGGGGCCGACCTACCTGCGCCGCTGGCGCTGGCAGACTCGGACGCACTGCGCGTGGGGCAGTTCGTCGTCGCTATCGGCAACCCCTTTGGGCTGGAGCAGACGCTGACCACGGGGGTGGTCAGCGCGCTGGGGCGCGTCATCGAGAGTCCGGAGGACGACCGCTTCATCGGTGAAGTGATCCAGACAGACGCGGCGATCAACCCCGGCAACTCCGGCGGGCCACTGCTTGACCTGAACGGACAGGTTGTGGGGGTCAATTCGCAAATTGTGAGCACCAGCGGCTCGTCTTCGGGCATCGGCTTCGCGATCTCCTCGAACACCGTCGCGCGCGTCATCCCAGAATTGATCGCGCGCGGATCGTACCCCCACCCGTGGCTGGGGTTGCACCTGCTGCCTCTGACGCCTTCCACAGCCGCGGTGCTGCGCGAAGCGGGGATAGACCTTCCGGTGGAGAGCGGCCTGCTGGTGCTGGAGGTCGACGCGAACGCGCCCGCCGGGGCGGACGCGATCCAGGGTGGCGACCGGGTGGCGCGCATCGGCTACTATCAGATTCCTCTCGGTGGCGACATCCTGGTCGCCATCGACGGCGTGACGGTGGACACCTACGAGGATCTGACGGTGTATCTGGAGACGGAAAAAACGGTCGGAGATATGGTCAATCTGACCCTCATTCGCAACGGCGAGACGATTGCCGTGACCGTCACGCTGTCGGAAAACCCGGAGGCATAAGGAGCGCTCAGCGAGACGTCACCCCGCCGCGCGCCCAGGATGGCGTCTCGCGCCGACATTGGACGGCCTGCGGGTAACGTTGCGCCCTCAAAGGACTTTCTGATCGCCCTCTTCCTCTTGAGGGAGGCTGACGTCCTCTGTGAGGAAGCGTGTGATGGCCCGCAGCGCCGCTTTCAAGATCATCTCTCCCAATGGCACCAGCTTGAGGTCGATGAAAAGGCGCTCTTCGGGGAGATCGTCGTCCAGTTGCTGCATCTCCTGACGAAAGATGTACATCAGGTCCGCTTCGTGGTCTCTCAGGAACATCGCCAGGTCGTGACGGGCCAATCGAAACGCACTTTCACGCACCAATCTTCGAATGGGCATTGACCTCTCCTTGTCAATCGGAACAATAACTGATCTCGATGCGGTTGCTCCAGTCCGCGTTTCCGACGCCTACGCTGCGTCCATGGACCCGCATGTGTAACGACGTAGGCACAGGGACGCCGCGCACCTGGCCGAACGTGATGTCCATCGTCTGCGACTTGAGCAACAGCCGGAACAACAGCGGCAGGTTCACCATCGCCGCCTTCATCCGCAGCAGCCGGGCCGGCAACCGGGAGAACACCGCCGTGACCACCACGTCTTTCCCCGTGGCGCTGGCGGCAGCGAATGCCACCGGCCCGGCCGGCATGATGCGGATGTGCACCTCATCCGGCCCTGTGCCGGGCAGTTCCTCGAACGCGTGGGTGGGGTTGCTCAACAACTCGCGCACGTCGACCAGATCGTCCAGGGTCTGGCTTTTCCCCAACGTGCGCTTCTCCTGGCGCGTCTCCTTCAGCACGTGTTCGCCGTTTTCGTATGCCAGGTCCTTTTCCACAATCGTTGCTTCGACGCCCTCCAGCGCCTCCACATAGTGCTCCAACTGAGCGAAAACCTCCTCCACCACGGCGCGCGCCTCGTCGCTCAGCACCTTCAGGCCGGGTGCGAGCGACCGCAGCGCACCGGGAGCGGCCCCGCAGGCCACTTCGGCGGCGGCCGCCAGGTCGCTGAGCACATCAAGGGTGAGGTGCAGGTGGACGGCGTCCCGCTCGATGCCGTAGGCGGCGTGCTGCTTCAGTGTGACCGCGTCGTTTTCGAGGTACACCGCCGAACCGCGACGCAGGCGCAGCAGACGCTCGCGCAGGGCCGGGTCGGCCAGCACGGTCTCGGCGAGGGATTCCGGGGTGCTCTGCACCGAGACGGCCTGCTCGAAGGCGACCGTTTCGGTTGGACCGCCGATCTGGGTGGAGGATGTGTTGAAGAGCAGCACCACCCGTCCTGCAACCGGCTGCCGCGTACCGACGCTGACGCTCGTCGCCAGCCGCCGCCCCTCCACACGCGCGAAAATCCGTACCGGCCGGCCATGGTACGTGCCAGAAACGGAGCCCACGGCTACCCGGCGCATCCCCTTGCCAGGCGTGAACGCCATCCCCGTCTCGCCGGCCACCCAGTGCCACGCCTGCGCCGACTCGCGCCCGATGCGCCGTTCGACCAGCACGAGCGCAACAATCGCCGGTACGAAGAACAGCCCTGCCACGCCCGCGCCAATCGCAAGTACCGTCGGGAGCGCCGCCCGCCCGCCGAGGTCCAACCGTGGCAAGAAGGCCACCCCCGCAACGATGACGAGGGACGGGATGATCAGCAACAGCAGCGTGACCAGCAGCGTGCGCCAGCGCTGAAGACGTGCCAGGCGGCGGCGGTTCAGAGGAGACGGACGCCGCCCCACCCGCATCTCTGGAGGAGGCGTATAGCCGCAGCAAGGACATCGCGCCGCCCCCAGCCAGGGGTCGTACTCGCTCTTTTCACCACATTCGGGGCACACGAATGGCTGCATCAGTCCGTTACCGCTGCGCTCAGGGCCTTGACATCGACCGGCAGCCCGGCGACGAGCAAATAGACCCGCCCCGCGGCTGCCGCCAACCGCTGGTTGGCCCAGCCCAACAGGTCGCGGTAGACCCGCCCCACCGGGTACGGCGGCACGAGTCCCAATCCCACTTCGTTGCTGACGACGATCCACGGCACGTCGGTGGTGTGGAAGGCTTCCAGCAAGCCGTCGACCTCGGCTTCGACGCGCGCCTGCGCTGCCCGCTCGTCGACGTTGTCCAGGTCGGCCTCCGACAACCCGGCCAGGATGCGGTTCGACACCAACAGCGTCAGGCAGTCGAGCAGGACGACGTCGGCAGGGGCAGCGGCGAGCGCGGCCTGCACCGCCGGCCCCACGCCGCTTGGCGCCTCCACCGTGCGCCATGTTGCCGGGCGTGCCGCGCGGTGGACGGCGATGCGCGCCGCCATCTCCACGTCCCGCGCCTCTGCCGTGGCCACGTAGAGCACGCGCTCGCCGATCTGCGGAGCCAACCGCTCGGCATAGCTGCTCTTGCCGCTGCGCGCGCCGCCTAAGATGAGGATGAGTTCCCGTGTCATTGTGCTAGTTTAGCACAACTCTTCCATTAGGGAAATCACCAACTCACGTCCGGGGAAGAAGTGGCGCTCGGTGAAGACCTCCAACGTTAGCACGCCGTGGTAGCCGGAGGAGAGCAGCACGCGCAGCACGTCCTTGAGCTGCTCGGGGGGGATCAGATTCAGGCCGCGATGGTCGCGCCCGCCCTGCGAGCCGTGCAGGTGCAGCACCGTGGCCCGGTCGAGGTGCATGGCGAGGAAAGGCAGCGGGTCGGTCTCGTTCTTGAGGAAGTGACCCACGTCGATGCACAGACTGATGGGCAACTGTTCGACCAGCGGCAGGAAGGCGGCCGGGTCGTAATTTTCCAGATTCTCCACCGCCAGCAGGCGCAGGTCACCCGCTTCCTGCCCGACGATGTCCAGCGAGCGCCGGGCCTGTTCGCGCCAGCGCGCCAACGCCGTGGGGGTCGCGCCCGCCGCGATCTCCTGCCCATCCAGATGCACCACGTAGGCCGGCGGGTTTAGCGAGCGCGTGCTTTCGATCACGCGGCACGCCTTGTCGATCGACGGCGAGCGCCGCGCGTCTTCGTCGGCGGCCAGGTGCAGATCGAGCGGCAGGTGGACGGTGTAGGTCAGATCGTGCGCGGCCGCCAACTCCCGCAGCTCGGCGATGACATCGGGCGTGGGCAGGTTGTTCGGCCCGTCGTCGACCTCGAACAGGACCAGTTCCACGTCATCGACCACCGGCGCGAGCTGGCGCACGTTGGGCAGGATATCGGCGGGGTAGACGTAGGAGGTCGACCCCAGACGGAAGGGAAGGTTCGGTTTCATAGCACGCGATCCAGGACTAAGATGAACAACAGCGCGCCGACCTCAGTCAGTTCATTGATCGCGCCGTAGACGTCGCCGGTGAGGCCGGGGATGCGTCGCTGCACCCAGGCCGCGATCCCCAGTGCCATCAGCCAGACCCACGCGGCCAACCCCAGGCCGGCCCAACCCAGCGCCAGCCCCGCCGCCAGGAGCGCGACGGCGGCGGCCAGGGCGACGTGGCCCCAGGTCAACCCGTCGCGGAAGAGCTGCCCCAGTCCCGCGCCCGGGCGGGCGTAGGGGTAGGCGCGGGCGGCGTAGACCATCACCGCGCGGGTAAGCGCGGGGATTACCAGCAGCGCCGCCGTCCGTTGGTCTGCCGGAAGCTCCAGCAGCGCGGCGAACTTGAGCGCGAGCAGGCAGACCGCGCCCAC
>JAFGOJ010000099.1 GCA_016926575.1 Anaerolineae bacterium
ATGATCGAAACGAAGGGTGGTCCGCGGGAGCGCGGCCAGCAGCAAGGAGAGGGGGCGCGGGACGACATTCTGGCGGCGCTGAACCGCTACCGGGAGTTGCTTCCCCGTGCGGTTCAGATGACGTGGGAGCAAGCCGTTTTGGAAGCACGCAAGTTCTTGCCTTACGCGGAAGAGGCGTTCCCGCAGTTCGTCGAGGAACTGCGCGGCATCGCCGAAGGGGCGGACGTGTCGTTTCACGACGTTTGGACGCTCAATTGCTACGAAGGCCTGACCGAGTCGCGCCAGCAGGTGTGGGGGTGCACCAGTATGGCCGTGCGGGATGATTGCACGGCCGACGGGCACGTGTTGATGGCTCACAATGAGGACTGGATCAGCGTGGATCGCGATCACGTCTATTTGATTCGCGGCGAGCCGGACGACGGCCCGGCGTTCATGGGGCTGACCTACGGCCCGTTGTTGGTGAACGTGGGATTGAACGAGGAGGGCATCGGCGTAGCCATCGATTCGGTCTACGCGACCGACGGGCGGGTGGGCGTGCCGCGCATCCTCTGCGCGCGGGCGGTGTTGGACGCGCGTTCGATTGCAGACGCGATCCGGGCGTGCGTGCCGAAGCTGCGCGCGGGTGGGTATGGGTATTTGTTGTCCGACGCGAATGGGGAATTATACTGCGTTGAGACATCGGCGATGAACCACGCGCTGCTCTACGGTGAAGAGGGGTGGCTGGCGCACACGAATCACTACATCACGTTCAAGATGCAGGCGTTGGAGGAAGCGGGCACGTATGCCGGATCCAACGTGCGGCTCAACCGCGCCCGGCGGCTGTTGGGCGGTCAGTTGGGGCGTGTGACGGTCGAGGGCTTGCAGGCCATCTTACGCGATCACGTCAACTTCCCCGATTCGATCTGTGCTCACGAGGACCCGACCGACCCACCGCACGAGCGCGGGCAGACGTTGGTCTCGTTGGTGATGGACCTGACGGAGCGGATGATGTGGGCTGCGCCAGGGCCGCCGTGTATGGCGGAGTATACGGCCTATCGGTTCTAGGAAAGGAGGTGTGTCTGGAAGAAAACGGTGTGTGTCAGTCCTGTTCGCCCTGACGGGCGCGTGTGTTTTGTCCTTTCAACAAATGTAGTGGAGGAGAGTGAGATGAAGAAGAGCTGGCTCTACGTGAGTCTGGCGTTGGTTGTCATTCTGGCCACCTTGTTGGCTGCTTGCGGGCCACAGCCGACAACGCCAACGGAGGAGGGAACTGCACCACCACCTGAGGAAGACGAGCCCGTGACGCTGCGGGTGGGTACGACCTACATCTGGGATACGGCAAATCCGACCTTCGGGTGGTATAACTATACCTTGCGTTACCTGCTGTACGATACGCTGGTCGAAGAAGCGGGGATCAGCGATTTCGTGCCGGGCCTGGCTGAGGAGTGGGAAGTCTCCGACGACGGTCTGGTGTGGACGTTCAAAATCCGCGAGGGGGTTACCTTCCACGACGGCACCCCTTGCACGGCCGAGGACGTCGCCTGGAGTCTCAACTGGACCATCGAGAACGAGATCGAGACGTTCAGCTTCTACCTCTACAACTTCCAGGAAGTCGTCGCGTTGGACGATACGACGCTGCAGGTCACGCTCTCCGAACCGGTGGGCAATATGGAGTACTTGTTGATGTACGTGTGGATCCTGCCGCGCAGTGTGTGGGGCGAGATGTCCTACGACGAGATTATGGAGTTCGAAGACATGGCGGCGGGTATTGGCACGGGGCCTTACAAGTTGGTCGAGTGGGTGGAGGGTGAATACCTCATCATAGAGGCGAATGAGGATTACTGGCGCGGCGCGCCGGCGATTGACCGCATAGTTTGGCAAGAGTTCGCCACGGAAGATGCCGCGGTTCAGGCGTTGATTGCCGGCGAGATCGACGCCATCGCCGCCGACACGATCCCCACAACGGCGGTGCAGACGTTGGAGGCAGCCGCAAATATCGAAGTGGCGGTGATGGAATCGACCACCATCGACGAGTTGATCATCAACTCTCACGAGAACGGCACGCAGCCGGAGAGCCTGTGGGACCCGGCCGTGCGGCTGGCTATTGCCTATGCCATCGACAAGCGGCAAATCGTCAACGTGGCGTACCTGGGCTTTGCCGAACCGGCCACGGTGATCGTGCCAAGCTCGCTCGGTGACTGGCACAACAGTGACATCGAGGACATCCCCTTCGACCCTGAGGCGGGCGCGCGCGTCCTGGAAGAGGCTGGCTACGTCGACAGCGACAATGACGGCATCCGCGAGGACGCCGATGGCAATCCGCTCGAATACCGCCTGTACGCCACCGAGGGGGCCAGCAACGCTCGCATCCTGGAGATCATCTCCGACGGTCTGGCGCAGGTGGGCATCTCGGCGCCGCCCACGTTGATGGACGAGGACAGCTTGATCGGCCTCTATCCCGCCTTCGACTTCGACATGGTCTATTGGGGCTGGGGACTGGACCCCGACCCCGATTTCGCCATGCTCATCTTCACCTGCGACCAGCGCGAGGAGGGCGGCTGGAGCGACAGTGGTTACTGTGACGAGGCGTTCGAGGAAATGTACTTCGAGCAGGCCGTCACCGTTGATCACGAAGCGCGCCGCCAGATTATCTGGGAGATGCAGGAGAAGCTGTTCGAAGACCGGCCCTACATCGTGCTGACGTATGCCAACACGATCCAGGCGTACCGCAGCGACCGCTTCACGGATTTCGGCCTGGAGGCGGGCGACATTCTGTGGAAGGCGTCCATTTTGCCGGCGCACGCGGTGGAATAGGACGGCTGTAGACGCTGAAATGTCATTGCGAGGGCGCAACGCGCCCGAAGCAATCCCCTGGATGCGTGTAGGGGATTGCTTCGCCGCCCCTTCGGCTTCGCTCAGGGCAAGCCCTTCGGGCGGCTCGCAATGACCGGCGGGAGGTTCTATGAAACGAAGAAACTACGTCCTGCGCAAGGTTGTGTTTGCGTTTTTCACGTTGCTGGCGGTGTTGGTTTTCAACTTTTTCCTCTTTCGTGTCTTGCCCGGCGACCCGGTGCGGCTCATCATCCACAGCCCGCGTATGACGCGCGAGGCGCAGGAGCGCATCCGTATCCAGTTCGGGCTCGACCGGCCGGTGTGGTTCGACGCGGAAGCTCTGCGCGAGGGCGACCTGGCGCGCGCGGTGGACACGCAGTTCACGGCCTACGTGCGCAACCTGCTGCGCGGCAACCTGGGTATTTCCTTCGCCAGCCGCAGGGACGTCTCGGATATGTTGGTCGAACGGGCGTGGCGGACGGTGGTGCTGGTGTTGGGAGGGGACGTCATCGCCATCGTCTTCGGCATGGCGTTGGGGTTGATTGCTGCCTGGCGCCGGGGCACCCGGCTGGACACGACTATCTTGCTGGCGGCGTTGTTCAGTTGGGCGTTGCCGACGTTCTTCCTCGGCATCATCCTGCTCATCCTGGCCCGTGGGCACCTGCCCGTGGGCGGCATGGCGACGCCGGGCCTCAAGCCCGAGGACGGCCTCACGTACTGGCTCGACGTCGGGAAGCATTTGATCTTGCCCACCCTCACGATGGGCATCGTCTACACCAGCGAGTACATCCTCATTATGCGCAGCGGCGTGATGGAAGTGCTGGCGGAAGATTACATCCTGACGGCCAAGGCCAAGGGACTGAGCACGCTGCGCGTCTTGCGCGACCACGCCCTCAAGAACGCTATGCTGCCGATGGTGACGATGATCGCACTGACCTTCGGCTACACTGTGGGCGGAGCGATTCAGGTGGAGACCGTCTTCTCGTGGCCCGGCCTGGGCCGCCTGATGTACGAGGCGGTGGAGAAACGGGACTATCCCGTGTTGCAGGGAATCTTCCTTCTCCTGGCGGTCAGCGTCATCCTGGCCAATCTACTGGCCGATTTGCTCTACGCGGTGCTGGATCCGCGCGTGAAAGGAAACTAGGAGGCCAGGATGGAAGCGTTGAAGAAATATCTGCGCAAGCCGATGGGCGTCGTAGGGGCGGTGATGCTGTTCTTGATCGTGTTCGTCGCCGTCTTTGCGCCCTGGCTGGCCCCCTACGACCCGAACGTGCGGGTGGAAGTCGAGCCGGACGATATCCTGGCACCGCCGGACGCCGAGTATCTCTTGGGGCGCGACGACGCCGGCAAGGACGTGCTGAGCCAGCTCATCTACGGCGCGCGCGTCTCGTTGATTGTTGGGTTTACGGCCTCTTTTATGTCGATGTTCATCGGCACGACGGTGGGGCTGGTGGCAGGCTACTTCGGCGGCCGCATCGGTACGTTGCTCATGCGCGTGGTCGATTTCTTGATGGTCATCCCCGACCTGCCGCTGATGCTGGTGATCATCGCCGTGATGGGCCGCGGGCTGTGGAACATCATCCTGGTCATCGGTCTGCTGGGGTGGACCTACACGGCACGGCTGGTGCGTTCGCAGGTGCTCTCGATCAAGGAGCGCCAGTTCGTGCTGCGCGCGCGCTCGCTGGGGGCCAGCAGCGCCCGCATCATTCTGCGTCACGTCTTCCCCCAGGTGATGCCGTTGGTGATTGCCCAGGCGGTGCTGGACATCTCCGTGGCGATCCTGGCCGAGTCATCGCTGGCCTTTTTGGGGCTGGGCGACCCCACGTTGATCAGTTGGGGCATGATGCTCAACTTCGCCTTCGAGCGGGCGCTCAGCCGGCAGGCGTGGTGGTTCCTGCTGCCACCCGGCTTCGCCATCGTCTGGGTCAGCCTGGCGTTGGTACTGATCGGAAACACGTTGGACGAGATCGTCAACCCGCGGCTGCGCACGCACCACCTGTTCGACCCGCGCCGGATGGTGGCGCTGGTTGCAGGCGCGCCGCGCGTCGAGACGCCGGCGGAGGAGTAGGCTATGGCAATCCTGGACGTGCGCAATCTCTCGGTGGACTATCTGGCTGGGGAATGCGCCCTGCACGCCGTCGAGGGGGTCAGTTTTCGGCTGGAACAAGGGCGTTCGTTGGGGCTGGTGGGCGAGAGTGGCTGCGGCAAGACGACGGTGATGATGGCGCTGCTGCGCCTGCTGCCCCAGGAAGGGCGCATCGTCGACGGGCAAGTGGTGTTCGACGGGCGCGACTTGTTGCAGATGACCGAGGCGGAGATGCGTCGGGTGCGTTGGTGTGAGATGTCGATGGTCTTCCAGGGGGCGATGAACGCGCTCAACCCGGTGCGCACGGTCGAGAGCCAGATCGTGGAGGTGCTGCTGCTCCACGATGCCGTCGACCGGCCGCGCGCCGCGCGCCGCCGGGCGGGGGAACTGCTGGAGATGGTGGGCATTCCGGCGCAGCGCGGGCGGCAGTACCCGCACCAGTACAGTGGTGGGATGCGCCAGCGGGCCGTCATCGCCATGGCCCTGGCCTGCAATCCGCGCGTCCTCATCGCCGACGAGCCCACCACCGCCCTCGACGTGATGATCCAGGCGCAGATTCTCGAGCTGCTGGAGCGCCTTCAGGCGGAGTTGAACCTCTCCCTGATCGTGGTGACGCACGACCTGGGGATGGTGGCGGAGTTGTGCGACGACGTGCTGGTGATGTACGGCGGGATGATCGCCGAGTACGCCAGCGGCGACGAGCTCTTCAACATGCCGCAGCATCCCTACACCCGCCGGCTGCTGGAGGCGTTCCCCGACGTGGAAGCCCCCGGTTCGACCCTGGCCTCCATCCCCGGCAACCCGCCCCGGCTGGACGCTCTGCCGCCGGGCTGTCGCTTCGAACCGCGCTGCGATTTCGAGGGGCGCACGGCGGCCTGTGGGCAAGAGGCGCCGCTGCCGGTGGAGGTTTCGCCCGGACATCTGGTGGCCTGTCATTGGGCGCGGAGGAATCTGTAGATGGAAACGCAACCTATTCTCGAAGTAAGCGACCTGCACAAGCACTTTCCTCTCGCGCGCGGGGTGTGGGGGACGCTGACCCGCATGCCGTGTCGCACGGTGCGCGCGGTAGACGGCGTCAGCTTCTGCGTGGAGCAGAGGGAGATTCTGGCTCTGGTGGGCGAGTCGGGCTCGGGCAAGACGACGGTGGGGATGAACGTGCTGGGCCTCCAGCAGCCGACGCAGGGCCACGTGTGCTTCGATGGGGTCGACGTGGCCGAGTGGGTCCACGGGCGCGGCGTGTCGGTCGAATCGAACGCCCAACTATCCGGCGTCAGCCGCAGGCGGCGGGTGATGATCCTGCGCGAGCGGGCGCAGATGATCTTTCAAGACCCCTACGAATCGCTCAACCCGCGGCAGAAGATCTTCGACATCGTGGCCGAACCGCTGGAGATTCACCGGCTGACCGCGTCGCGTGAGGAGAAGGCGGAGCGAGTGCGGCTGGCTTTGGAGACGTGCGGGCTGGCTCCTGCCGACCATTTCTGGTCGCGCTTTCCGGCCGAGCTTTCCGGTGGGCAGCGGCAGCGTGTCGCCATCGCCGGGGCACTGGTGCTCGAACCGCGCCTGCTGGTGGCCGACGAACCGGTGTCGATGCTCGACGTCTCTATCCGGGCGGAAATCCTGAACCTGCTGCACACGCTGCGCCGGGAGCGGGGGATCACGATTCTCTACACGACCCACGACCTGGCGACGGCGGGGTTCTTCACCGACCGGATGGCGGTGATGTATCTGGGGCGGATCGTGGAGCTGGGGCCAACGGCAGCCGTGCTCTCCGAACCGCGCCACCCGTACACCCGCGCGCTCATCTCCGTCATTCCGGCGCCGAACCCGCGCCGCCGCCGCAAGCGGCAAATCCTGCAGGGCGAGATTCCCAACGCCATCGACATCCCGCCGGGCTGCCGGTTCCACCCGCGCTGCCCGATGGCCGTCGAAGCGTGCCGGGTCTCCGACCCGCCCTTGCGAGAGGTCGCGCCGGGGCACCGGGTGGCGTGCCATCTGGCGTAACGTCGTCGAGGAGAAGATCAGACTGCGAGCATCAGAATGCCCGCGATGGCCACCAGTGCCGCCCCAGCCAATGCCAGTCTCCAGACGGGGCTTGTGCGCGGAGAGGGCTTTTCTTGGGTGTACTCATCATCCCTTTGAGCCTGTTGCAGAAACTGATCTTGGCGCGCTTTTCCATAATCGTATGTGTTAAACATTTTCCTCTTATCCTTTGTTTGGCGCTCATGTTGAAAACGTGATCTACAGCTACGGTAACTGCGAAGCGTAGCTGAGCAGTTACCTCACTTCGCCGCGAAAGAGGGGGAGTGGGGGTTTTGCGGGCGGCGAAGCCGC
>JAFGOJ010000501.1 GCA_016926575.1 Anaerolineae bacterium
ACTTTGCAGGGGCTCCGCCCCTGCACCCCGCCGGGGGAACGGGAAACCTGCGGTTTCCTTCCGGTTCCCCCGGACCCCTTCCGCAAAAGGGTTCCGGTCAACGCGCCTGTAGGGGCGATGCATGTGCATCGCCCCTACAGGCGATTTTCGTTCATTGGTAGAGAGCGAAGCGATCATGGGTTCTACTTCGAAAATAGACCGCGTTCTTGCTCCCGCCGGGTCCGTGACCCGGTGGCGGTGTGGGTCGCGGACCCGCGCCGAGCGGGCGTTATGCTGAAAGCCCACCGTTTGTAGGAGCAACGCGTGCATCGCCCCTACCACATGCCATTCGCGCCCGCGAAGATGGGTTACTTGCCTTCCTCCCCCACCTGCGGTATAATGGGAACATTCGTTCTATTCCTCGCAAGTGAGATATACGCTATGGAACCTCAGCAGATCGTCATTCGCGGTGCACAGCAGCACAACCTGAAACGGATCGACGTATCGATCCCGCGCAACAAGCTGGTGGTGCTCACCGGCGTCAGCGGGAGCGGCAAGTCGTCCCTGGCGTTCGACACGCTCTACGCCGAAGGGCAGCGCCGGTACGTGGAGAGCCTCTCTTCGTACGCGCGCCAGTTCCTGGGCCAGATGGAAAAGCCCAAGGTCGACACGATCACCGGGCTGAGCCCTGCCATCGCCATCGAGCAGAAGGCGGTCAGCAAGAACCCGCGCTCGACGGTGGGCACGGTCACCGACGTGATGGATTACCTGCGCGTGCTCTACGCCCGCGTTGGCACACCCCACTGCCCCCAGTGCGGCCGCCCCGTGCGCCCGCAGAGCGCCCAGCAGATCGCCGACCAGCTCGCCCGCCTGCCCGCCGGCACCCGCTTCCAACTCCTGGCCCCCATCGTGCGCGAGCGGAAAGGCACCCACACCGACGTGATCGAAGGCGCGCTGCGCGACGGCTACGCCCGCGCCCGCATCGACGGCGTCCCGGTCGACCTGGACGCGTCGATCAAGCTGGCCAAGACGAAAAAACACACCGTCGAGCTGGTCGTCGATCGCCTGGTCGTACCCGAAGAGGGCACACCGCCAGAGGATCGCGCGGCATTCGCCGCCCGCCTGGTCGACTCGGCCGAGACGACCTTGCGCGCCGGCGATGGCACGCTGATCGCCGACGTAGACGGCCACGAAGAACTACTCCTCAGCGAGCACAACGCCTGCCCCCATTGCGGCGTCAGCTTCCCCGAGCTCTCCCCCCAGCTCTTCAGCTTCAACTCGCCGCTGGGGATGTGCCCCGACTGCAACGGCCTGGGCACACAGATGACCGTTGACGTCGACCTGATCGTGCAAGACCCCAACCTCTCGATCATGGACGGCGCGCTGCGCTGGTACGGCAACCTGCGCAAGAAAAAACGCAGTTGGGCCATCAGCCAGTTGATGTCGATCGCCGCCCACTACGAGGTGGACCTCGAAGTACCGTGGAAGGACCTGCCGCAAACATTCCGGGACGTGCTCCTGTATGGTTCGGACGATGAGAAGATTCGCTTCGTCCACAACGCTGAATGGGACGAGGGATCGTGGTCCGGCGAAAGCGTGCGCACGGTCAAGGGCATCGTCTACAACGTCAACCGCCTGTTCCGCCAAACGCGGTCGGATTACACGCGACGTTGGTACGCCAGCTTCATGAGTGATCAGCCCTGCCCGGCTTGCGGCGGGGCGCGGCTGCGGCCCGAAGCTCGCGCCGTCGCTCTGGGTGGGAAGACCATCACCGAAGTGGGCGAGATGACCATCGCCGAGGCATTCGCCTGGGTAACCGGCCTCTACGGCCAGGAACCGGGCCAAATCACGATGAACGGGACCGGCACGCCGGCCCCGTTCGACCACCGGGAATTGTTGCCGGAGCAGTCTGAGCCGGTCAAGCCGCTGGGCGGCGAGGAGCTGGAGATCGCCGAGGAGGTACTGAAGGAGATTCGCGACCGGCTGCGGTTCATGCTCAACGTCGGCCTGCACTACCTGACGTTGGACCGGCCGGCGGCCTCGCTCTCGGGCGGGGAGGGGCAGCGCATCCGCCTGGCCAGCCAGATCGGCTGTGGGCTGGTGGGGGTATTGTACATTCTGGATGAGCCTTCGATCGGGCTACACGCGCGCGACAACAGCGCACTGCTGGCGACGCTGCTCCATCTGCGCGACCTGGGCAACACGGTGCTGGTGGTCGAGCACGACGCCGAGACGATGCACCACGCCGACTGGCTGATCGATCTGGGGCCGGGGGCGGGCGTGTTGGGCGGGGAGGTGGTGGCCGCGGGCACGCCGGCCGACGTCGCTGCGAACCCCAACTCGCTCACCGGGCACTACTTGAGCGGGGAAGAGTCGGTCACAGCGCCCAACGGGGCACACCGCCGCCGGCCCTCCAACGACTGGCTGACCATTGTTGGGGCCCGGCTGCACAACCTCAAAGGCATCGACGCGCGCTTCCCTCTGGGGATGATGACCTGCGTCACCGGCGTCAGCGGGAGCGGAAAGAGCAGCCTGGTGGCGGAGACGCTCCACCCGGCCCTGGCCCGCGCCCTGCACAACGCCCAGAGTCGCCCCGGCCCTCACGAGCGCATCGATGGGCTGCACCACCTGGACAAGGTGATCAACATCACCCAGGACCCCATCGGGCGGACGCCGCGCTCGAATCCGGCCACCTACGTCAAGCTGTTCGACCGCATCCGCACCGTCTTCGCCAACACACCCGAGGCAAAGGCGCGCGGTTACAAGTCGGGGCGCTTCAGCTTCAACGTCAAGGGCGGGCGGTGCGAGGCGTGCCAGGGCCACGGCCAAAGGAAGATCGAGATGCACTTCCTGCCGGACGTGTGGGTGATGTGCCAGGAGTGCAAGGGCACGCGCTACAACCGGGAGACGCTGGCGGTGCGCTACAAAGGCAAGTCGATCGCCGAGGTGTTGGATATGGACGTGCAGGAGGCGTTGGCCTTTTTCGCCAACCATCCCGACATCGCCCGCATCCTGCAAACGCTGCACGACGTAGGTCTCGACTACGTCAAGCTGGGGCAAAGCGCCACGACGCTGAGCGGCGGGGAGGCACAGCGGGTCAAGCTGGCGAAGGAACTGAGCCGTGTGGCCACGGGGCGCACGCTCTACATTCTGGACGAACCGACGACCGGCCTGCACTTCGCCGACATCCAGCGCCTGTTGGACGTGCTGCACCGGTTGGTCGACGCGGGGAACACGGTGGTCGTGATCGAGCACAATATGGACGTAATCAAGACCGCGGATTGGATCGTCGATCTGGGGCCACAGGGGGGAGCGGCTGGCGGATATGTCGTAGCCGAGGGACCGCCGGAGGTCATCGCCGGGACGAAGGATAGCTACACCGGGCAATTTCTACGCTCGGTGCTGGATGGGCAGGTGTTGTAGCTGCTACTTCGAAAATAGACCGTCTCGATGTAGGGCGGGTTTCAAACCCGCCGACACTCGGTTACCAGGACTTTGCAGGGGCTCCGCCCCTGCACCCCGCCGGGGAAACGGGAAACGGGTAAACGGCAGGTTTACCTTCCGGTTTCCTTCCGGTTCCCCCGGACCCCTTCCGCAAATGGGTTCCGGTCAACAGGCGACGCATGTCGCCCCCTTGTTCCGCCCGGTCTCCTGACCGGGCGGAACGGCGGGTCAGGAGACCCGCACCGACAGGGGACAGGTGCCCGGCACCTTGGAGGTGCCGGGCACCTTCGCCCATCGGTTGTGAGCGCAGTGATCATAGCCAGAGATGCCCCGGCGGGGCGTCTCTACTACGATTGTTCTGCCCCACGTGCGGGATTTCGAAGCGGTAGAAATGCGAAAACGCCTTAGAGCGCCCAGGCAAGCCGCACACGCGAATGCAAGGCAATCGCCCGGGGTTGGTGAATCGCTCAAGCCGCTTAGGACGCTCCACAGCAGGTCTAAAGCG
>JAFGOJ010000100.1 GCA_016926575.1 Anaerolineae bacterium
ATTTGCGGAAGGGGTCCGGGGAAACCGCAGGTTTCCCCGGCGGGGTGCAGGGGCGGAGCCCCTGCAAAACCCCTATTTCGGAGCAGAATCAAGGAGGGTAGGATGGTAGGTGACATATCGCCTGGCACCCCGCAGCGTGGCACGCCCCGTGATCAATACCAGCGCACGTACGTGCTCTTGCCGCCCGATCATGGGGCGACCTGGGCCACGACAGCGCTGCAGGTTTTCTGGAACGCACGGCGTTTTACGGTCGGGGGGAGTGCCGATGACGCGGGCATCGGTGATCTGGACTTCCGGCGCGTGATCGCCGTCAATCCGGAGGCGTGGGGCGACGACTTGCGGGCGTTCTTCGACACCTATTACCCCGGCATCGTCTACGTGCCGGTCCAGGCGGCCGGCCCCGCGGCGCTCAAAGCGGCACTGGAGGTGCTGGACCTTCCTCCGCTTTTTCCCCCTCAACCGGATCCGCCACGGGGCCTGCCGCGGACGCCTTACGCGCGTACTTACGTGCTTCTCTCGCCGCAGGCGAACGCCGACTGGGCGGTGGCGGCGCTGCAGGCCACCTGGGACGACCGGCGCTTCACCATCGGCGGCAGCGCCGACGACGCGGGCGTCGGCGACCTGGACTTCCGGCGCGTGATTGCCGTCAATCCGGAGGGGTGGGGCGACGACTTGCACGCGTTTCTGAGCCAGTATTACTCCGGGGTGATGTACGTCCCGATCACCGCACTCAACACCTACCAACTTGCCGGGCGCTTGCAGGCACTTTGCCTGCACGATCGCGGCTTTTCCCTGGGGTATCCGACCACCCGAACGTCGCCCTACATCACAGACGACTTTGGCGTGGACCGCGGAACGTATTTCCACAGTGGCATCGACCTGGCGAGCTCGTGGGACAAGCGCGGCGAGGAGGTCCTCTCGGCTACGGATGGCGAGGTTGTCGTGGCCGGGTGGAACGTCAGTGAGCCTTGGTACGGCTATCAGGTGCGCGTCAGTTACATGCTGCCTGATGGGCGCGAGGTGTTGCTGCGTTACGCGCACTTCAAGAGCGACGCGGATGGCGGTGTCTACGTCCAAAAACACCAGCAAGTTCAGCGAGGGCAGAAACTGGGCCGCCCAGACAGTACGGGCGAATCGACTGGTGACCATCTGCATTTCGATGTGAAGATCGGCGCGGGGTACGTCGATCCGGCGCTGCTTATCGACTGGCCTAGCTAAAGGATTCGAGGAGGGATCAATGGCAACCAATCTGCTTAAAAATGGCCGCTTCGAGGCCGACTGGGGGGACGAATCGTCACACCAGTGTTTGATCGTCCCCACAGATGGCAGCGCGCCTTTCGAAGTGGTGCGGGGCAACATCTTCACTCCGCCCAAGTGGCTGACGTGGTTCCGCCACGGCATGCCGGTGGAGCATGACCCGTCCAACGGAAACGGTTGGGCGCAGCCAGAGGTGCGCGACGCGTGGGTTACGGGCGACCCACGCCGGGTGCGAGAAGGGCTCAAAGCCATCCTGTTGTTCACCTTTTTCCGCATCCACGATGGGGGATTCTTGCAGCAGGTGCAGGTTCAGCCCGGCGACCGGCTGCGCTTTCAAGCCTGGGCGCACGCGTGGAGCAACCACAAGGACACGAACAACCCACAGGATTTTCCTCATCCCGACGACAGCCGTTGGAGTGAGGGGCAGGGGGTGGGGTACAATCACTTCTTCGCGCCCGAGGGTCAGGTTACCGACAGCGCGGCGAAGAACTTCACATTTTACGTGGGCATCGACCCAACCGGCGGCACCAATCCCTTCGCCAGCACGGTCGTTTGGGGCAAAGGGGCGCACATCTACAACGCTTACCGCCATGTCCCGTCGGTGGAGGCCGTTGCTGTGTCTGGTACGGTGACGGTGTTCCTGCGCTCGAAGGCGCTGTGGCCGTTCAAGCACTGCGATGCGTATTGGGACGACGCGGTGTTGGAGGTGGTGACGCCGGCGACCCAGACGACTATCACTTTCGAACCGGCGCAGCCGCAGGAGGATGAGCGGGTCGAGGTGAGCGTCGCGTCGAACCATGCCCACACGGGCGTGGGGCTGACGGTGAAGGGCCCGGGTGGGGGCGGCGTGCCCGTGACGGAGATCGCGATGACCCAGCCGGCGGAGGGCGGCGCGTGGAAGTGGGCATTTGCGCCCGACGCGGGCGGCGATTATCACGTCGCATTCACCGCTGGTGGCGGCGCCGAGACGCCGGCCGAGGCCACTCTGGTCGTGACGTCCAAGCCGGCCGAGGTATGGGGCCTGCCGCGCGCGCAGTATGCCCGTACCTACGTTCTGATGCCGCCAGGGGCGGGCCGGGCGTGGGTGGAAGCGGTGCTCGACAGTGGGGCGTGGGACGACCGCCGCTGGACCATCGGCGGCAGCGCCGACGACGCGGGCATCGGGGCGTTGGACGACAAGCGGGTCATTGCGGTCAACCCGGCGGCCTGGGGCGACGATCTGGCGGCATTCTTTGCGCGCTATTACCCGCGCACGCGGTACGTGGCAGTGGTGGCGACAACGCCGGCGGAGCTGGCGCAGAAGCTGAGGGCTATCGCGTAGCGACGGGCGTCACTCGATTGCCACGATCACCATCGTCATATCGTCGTATTGCGGGGCGTGCGCCTGGTAGGCGCGCAGAGCGTCGAACGTCGTCTCGCACAACGATGCGGGTGTCCGGCTGGTGTGAGATGCGAGCATCTCCACCAGCCGTTCGCGTCCGAACAGTGCGCCCTGGGGATCGAGCACGTCGATCATCCCGTCGGTGTACAGGATGAGGCGGTCGCCGGGTTCGAGCACGACCTGTTCCTCCGAGAGGTGCAGGTCGTCTTCGTCCAGCACGCCGAGGGCGGCCCCGCGCCCCTGCAACTCGCGGATTTCCCCTTCGCGTAGCAACAATGGCCGGTCGTGACCGGCACGGGTGTAGGTCATCATGCGGGTGGTTTGCTCCACGACGGCGTAAAACACGGTCACGAACATATTGGGTTGCCCCAACTCCAACAGCAGCCGGTTGACGTTGCTCAAGACCGCCTTGGGGGAGCGCTCGCGGCGCGATTCGGCCAGGATCAGGCTGCGGGTGAGGGCCATGTAGAGCGCAGCGGGCATCCCTTTGTCCGACACGTCGGCGATGACGACGCCGAAGTGGGCCGGGTCCAGGGCGATGACATCGTAGAAGTCGCCGCCGACCTGGCGGGCGGGTTCGTTGCGGGCGGCGAACCGGTAGTCAGGGACCTCGGGGAACGTGCGCGGCAAGACGCTCTGCTGCACCTGGCGGGCCAGTTCCAGTTCCCGCTCCATGCGCTCTTTCTGCACCCGCTCCTCGATCAGCCCGGCGCGCTGGATGGCCAGAGCGGCTTGGTTGGCGAGGGTCTGCAGCAGCGCCACCTCTCCCGGTGCAAAGCGCGGTTTTCGAGTCGATTGGACGATCATCGCGCCGACGCGCCTGTCTTGGGCGACCAGCGGCACGCGCAGCCCGGCGCGCAGGGTGGGGGGCTTGCCCGGCACGGAGATACCCGGCGGCAGGTGGTTGAAGGGCTCTGGTTCTGTGCTGTCAGTCGGGCCGAAGATGCGGGATGCATCGACCTGCTGGCTCACCAGATCGGGGTCCCAGCCTCCCACGGCCAGCACTTCGGCTGTTTCGGCGGAGCGCAGGTAGTAGAGGGCGGCCCGGTCGGCGCCGCACAGGTCGAGAGTGCGGCGGCAGACCCGCGGCGCGACGCTGTGCAGGTCGGTGGTGGTGATCAATGCCTGGCCGAGGTCGTGGAGGGAGATCAGAGCCTCGGTGCGCTGTTCGAGCACGCGGTTGGCGGCTTCGATCTCGGCCAGCTTGCGTGTCATGGCGGCGTTGGCTTCGACCAGAGCCTGGTCACCGGCGGTGAAGAGTTGGTAGGTACGGCGCATTTGCTCGGCGTCGAAGCGCAGCACGTCGTTCGGGGCGAGTTTGCCCTGGCTTGCCAGGTGGCATGCGTACTCTTCGGCCGGGAGCAGGCTAGGATGGTCGAGGGTGTGAGCGGGATCCGGCGGGGCGCGGAAAATGTCGAAGACGGCTACATCCCCTTGGCGGCCAGTGTGGTCACAGTCGGCGCATCCGGCGGGCCGGAAGTAGGTGGGGGCTTCGGGCGCGTCCGGGCAGCGCCGGTGGAGTTCGGCGTAGTGGGGCGCGTCGGGTGGCAGGGGTTGCTTGCAGTGAGGGCAGAGCGTCGCCATACGTTGCACGGCAACGACCCAGACGAGCCCGGCGAGGTGCTCTTTGGGCACGCCCAGGTCGAGCAGGTGGCGGGCGACCCCAGCGCCGCGAAAGACGGTGTTTAGTTGCGTCAGGACGTGCAGGCCGCCCCGGGCGGCTTCCAGGACAGCCGGGGCGTTTTCGGCATTCATTTGGTCGATAAACAGCATGGCGGGGCGGCGGTGGACGGCTTCGGCGATGCGGTCGGTGCAGGTGAGGGGGTGTGCGACGAGTCCGAGGTAGACGCGCCGCCCGAGGCGGCGGAAGCCACGGAAGGCGGCCGGATCGTCTGTGATGATCATTGCCTGGGCGGCCGGGTGTGCTTCCAACAACTCGTGCATCAGGATGCGGAAGAGAGCGGTGCGGCCGCTGGGCAGGAATCCGCTGTTGTGCGGGTCGGCGGATGCGGGGCGCGAGTCCAGCCCGGCGACGATGGTCAAGCCCGGATCGCTGACCACGAGATGCGTCAGCACATCGTCCAGTTGGGGCAGGTGAAAGAAATCGGACAGCGTGAGCATGGGATTAAGTATACCACAAAGGGCACAAAGGACACAAAGGAGTGCGTTTGTGTTGGGGGCAATTGACTGCCCCAGAGAGCAAATGCACCCCAGAGGATATGATTGCCTGGGATGGTGAGTTGTGTTAAACTAGATCGATAAGGGAGGTGGATATGCTTGAGATCGGTACAATGGCACCCGGGTTTACCCTCACGGCCGACGATGGTCGCGCAGTGAGTCTATCCGATTTTCTTGGGCGCAAGGTCGTGCTTTACTTTTATCCCAAGGCCGACACGCCGGGCTGCACGAAACAGGCGTGCGCGCTGCGCGATGCTTACGGTGACATCGATGCGGGGGACGCGGTGGTGATCGGCGTCAGCCCCGACGCTCCGGCCGAGTTGGTCAAGTTTCGCGAGAAGTACGAACTGCCCTTCGTGTTGCTCTCGGACCCCGATCACCGGGTGGCTGAGGCGTATGGGGCGTGGGGCGAGAAGAAGATGTACGGCAAGGCCTATGCGGGCATCCTGCGCAGCCATTTTGGGGTTGACGAAGAGGGGCGGCTGGCGGAGGTTTCGGTCAACGTCAAGCCGTTGACCACGGCAGACCTGGCGCTGCGAATGGTTTCGCTCTGAGGTCTGGTTGGCGGTTTTTGGTGTTTAGGTATATCATACGCGTCGTGTGTCTGAACGACGCACCAAAGTTTGTTATCGAGAAGGGGTCCAGGAATGGAGGTCGTGTATCGGCCGATTGGTATCGTTCACAGTCCGTTCGAGGACGTCGAGGGTATGCCGATTCAACCTAGCGGAGCGCGTGGAGTGGAGGGATGGATCGAAGTGTATCCCGACTACGTGGCCGGGCTGGCGGATTTAGAGGGCTTTTCGCACATCGTTTTGTTGTACCATTTTCACCAGGTGACGCAGATGCAACTGGTCGTTCGGCCGTTCCTCGACGGCGAACCGCGCGGGGTGTTTGCCACCCGCGCGCCGAAGCGCCCGAACCCGATCGGACTGTCCGTTGTTCGACTGGTGCGGGTCGAGGGCGCGACGTTGTGGATTGAAGGCGTAGACGTGCTGAACGGGACGCCGCTGTTGGACCTCAAGCCGTACGTACCGGCGTTCGACCACCACCCGGTAGAACGCACAGGATGGTTGGACGGCAAGGGGGATGCCGCGCATCGCCAGCGCTCGGATGGGCGGTTCCGATGAGGGAGAACGCGGGGCGATGAAACAGTACGCGGAGTTGACTTCTCGCGGCCAGGCGCGTCGATTGCGCAAGCTGGTCATTGTGGCACTGGGACAGTACGCCCTGGACGTGGCGGACGTCCGGTTGGTGGGGATGCATACCAATGCGCTCTTCCGTGTGCGCACGATGCAGGGCAAATCGTACCTGGTGCGCGTCTGCAAGCCCGGATGGCGCACTGAGACCGACCTTTTTTCGGAGATTGCCTGGCTGCGGGCGCTCGACCGCGACACGGACATCGGCGCGCCGCTGCCTCTGGCAGCGCGCAGCGGCGAGTTCGTCGTCTGTGCCGGCGCCGAGGGCGTCCCCGAGGCTCGGCGGTGCGTGGTGACGAGCTGGGTTCCCGGCGTGCTGCTTGGCCGCCGCCTGAATGAGGCGAATTTGTACAAGATGGGCGCTCTTTTCGCTCGCCTCCACACCCACGGAGCGACTTTTTCTCCTCCCGAGGGCTTCACGCGGCGGAAGATGGATCGCATCTTTGCCCGCGGCGAGGAGGACGTTCTTTTCGATGCGGCGTGTTTGGCGAGCCTCCCGCCGCGTCCGCGCGAGATACTCGAGCAGACGCGGCAGCGGGTCGACGCGGCCTTCGCCCGGCTGTACGCCGATCCCGCTGGCCTGCGCGTGATTCACAACGACCTGTGGCACGACAATATCAAGATCGACCGTGGGCGGCTGCGCCCATTGGATTTTGAGGACACGGTGTGGGGGTATCCGGTGCAGGACCTCGCGATGGGGTTGCAGGATTTGATGTCGGACGTAGCGCCGGAGGCGTTCGAGCCGCTGCAGGATGCGCTGCGCCGGGGGTACGAGAGCCAAAGCGAATGGCCCGAGGCATACGCTGGGGAGATCGACACGTTCCGGGCGGGGCGGATGGTGTGGGTGACGAACTACGTGGCACGATTTCAGGCGCGCTATCTCCAGGCGCACGCCGAGTGGGTTGCCCCCCAACTCGAACAGTACCTGGAAACAGGCATACTCAGGAAGGGTCGCTAGGAGGACACGAATGGCGGATGGTATTCGGGCGGTTTACGTTGAAGATGAACCGTCGGTTCGTGCAATGCTGATAAAGGTGTTGGAACTGTCGGGAATCGAGGTGACGCTGGCGTGTAGCAGTGCGGAAGAGATGCTGGCACACCGCGGTGCGCCAGAATTTTCCGAGGCGCACGTGTTGATCTTCGACGTGCGCCTGCCAGGAATATCGGGCCTCGATTTGGCGGCTCTGCTGCGTGTGGAAGGTGAGGACCGTCCTATCGTGGCGGTCAGTGCATGGCCCGCGCCGAGCGAAGAAGAGTTGGATCGGTTTCGCATCACGTTCGTGCAGAAGCCGTTCATGTTCGCAGATCTGGAGAAACGCGTGCGTTATCTGGTGGAGAATCACCGAAAGGCAGCGTCTTGAGGCGCGTACGGGAAGAAGCGCCGGACCCTCAACGCCAACGGTTGTACCGGCAGGCCATCCTGATTGCGATTGGGGGGAACGTGCTGTTGGCGGTGGCCAAGGGCTTGTTGGCATGGTTCACGGGCAGTAGCGCCGTTTTCTCGGATGCGGCCAACTCCCTCTCCGACACGTTCTACAGCTTGCTGATGGGGATCGGCCTCTACGTGGCCCAGCAGCCGGCCGACAAGGGCCACCCGCAGGGCCACGGGCGGTTCGAACCGTTGGTCAGCCTGTTCATCGCGGGGGCGATGGGACTGGCAGGAGCGACGGCGGTCTGGCAGAGCGTCCAACGCTTCCTGGAAGGGGGAGACGCGGTCGCGGCGGGATGGCCGACGATGGTTCTGGCGGGGAGTATGGCGGTCAAAGTGGGAATGTACGTGTCGGTGCGCCGGGTGGGAGAGGCGGCGGATAGCCCGGCCATCCGTGCCAGCGCCCGCGACAATCTATCCGACGTGCTGACCTCTGCCGCCGCACTGCTCGGTGTGTGGGCGGCGCGGGCTATCGACCCGATTTTCGACCCCATAGCAGGTCTGCTCGTTGGACTGTGGATCTTTCGCGCACTGTGGGACATTGCGCAGGAGAACCTGGGTTATCTGACCGGCCGGGGTGCGCCGGACGAGTTGATCGATCGGATTGCGCAGGTCGCGCGTGAGGTCGACGGAGTGGGTGACGTGCACCGGGTGATCGCTGAGTACGTGGGCCCGGCGCTGCGGGTGGACATGCACGTCAACGTGAACGGCGGGATGACGCTGGAGCGCGCCCACGAGATCGGGGACGCGGTGAGCGACGCGGTCGAGGCGCTGGATGGCGTGGACCTGGCGTTCGTCCACGTCGAGCCGACGGAGGATCGGTATTGATGGCGGCGATGCGCTACCAATGGCTCCTGTTGGACGCCGACGGCACGCTGTTCGACTACGACCGGGCCGAGGCCCAGGCGTTGGAACGGGCGTTCACGCACGCCGGCTGGCCCTACCAGCCGGCCTACCGCGAAGTTTACCGGCGGATCAACGGGGCGATGTGGCAAGCGTACGAGCGCGGGGAGCTCGCTCCTGCCCAGGTCAAGGTGCGTCGCTTCCGAGACCTGTTTGCGGAGATCGGCGCTTCGCTCGATCCGCATGCGTTCAGCCCGGCCTACCTGGACTATTTGGCCGAGGGTGCGGATATGCTCCCCGGCGCTGCGGCGCTGCTGGAGGCGCTGCACGGCAAGCTCGGGATGGTCATCGTTACCAATGGGCTGGGCACGGTGCAGCGGCGTCGATTTGCCAGGGCCGGCATCGAGAAGGTCGTGGCGGACGTGGTGATCTCGGACGAGGTGGGCGCGTCGAAGCCTGACCCGCGCATCTTCGACGTGGCTTTCGAGCGCATGGGGCACCCCCGGCGCGAGGACGTGTTGATCGTGGGCGATAGCCTGACGTCGGACATCAGCGGCGGGCTGGCGTATGGGATCGATACGTGCTGGTACAACCCTGCTGGACGGGAGCGGCCCGCCGATATGGACATCCGGTACGAGATACAGACGTTGGGTAGCCTGTTGGACGTCTTGACCGGATAGGGAGTGGAGCGATTGGACGAGCTATTCGAGCGGCTGGTTGTATACCAGGGCCAGGGCGTGTTCAACCAGTACCGGGACGTCGACCCGGCGCTGGACCTTCCGCGCGGGGCGGAGATCCGCCGCCAGAACCTGCGGCGCTATTTGGAGACCTTTGCCTCGGCGCGGTTTGTTTTGGTGGGGGAGGCGGCCGGCTACGCCGGGTGTCGCTTTTCCGGCATCCCCTTCACGTGCGAGGCGCAGTGGGTCGAGCAAGAGCGGCTGGGTTGGACGGTCGGGAGGGGCCTGGAGCGCAGCAGCACGGCCGCGACCCCCTGGGTTGAGCGCTCCGCGCGGATCGTGTGGGAGGCGTTGGAGGGGCGTGCGGACTGCGTGCTGTGGAATGCGTTCCCGTGGCACCCTTTTGGCGAACGTGGATCCTTGTCGAATCGGCGGCCGGGGGCAGAGTTGGCGGAGGGGCTGACAGTGTTGCGCTGTTTCCTGGGGCACTTCCCGGCGGCGCGCCCTTACGCCGTCGGGCGGGTGGCGCAGCAGGCGCTGGCGGCGATTGGGATCACGGCCCTCTACATTCGCCACCCTTCTCACGGCGGGAAACGGAAGTTCATGGATGGCGTGGCAGCACTGCGTTGACAATCGACTATGACAAAGAAGGAGCAGTATGAGCGAACAAGGAGTGCGTGAGATGGACGCCCTGCGCCTGGCTTTCGAGCGCGTGTGCGACGGCGTCGTGGTTGTGGACGGCAACGGCATCGTCGTGGCGGCCAACCCGGCCGCCCGGTCGATTCTGGGCGTCGGACCGGACGACCTCGTCGGGCGGCCGGCGGCGGAGGCGCTCGCGACCTGGTTCGACCCGGCCGACGAGTACCTGTCGCCGGCAGAGTCGCCGGTGGCGGTGGCGTTGGGAGACCGGCACGTCGAGTGGCGCGTCGTCTCGCCGGAGGATGGGGTGGGCTGCCTTATCGTGATGCACGACGCGACCGCTCTCAAGCGGGTGCAGCGTTCCAAGGACGAGTTTGTCTCCTTCGTCTCGCACGAGCTGCGTATCCCGATGACGTCGATCAAGGGCTATACGGACCTGTTGCTGACCGGCGCGGTCGGCCCGGTCAATGAGGCGCAGACCCAGTTCCTGCACACTGTCCGCACCAACGTGAACCGTCTGGCCTCGCAGATCGAGGCCATCGTCGACAGCTCGCGCATCGAATCCGGCAGCCTTTATATCGAGCGGGTCCCCATTTCCCTTCGCAACGCCATCGAGAGCGCGGTGAACGCGCTGGAGAAGCAGATCGCAGAGAAACAGCAGGTGTTGGACGTAGAGCTCTCCCCCACGCCGATGGTGTTGGCCGACCAGAAGCGGCTGGTGCAGGTGATCGCGGCGCTGTTGGACAACGCCCACAAATACACGCCCGAGGGCGGGCACATCGTCGTGCGGACGGGGCTGACGGACGACGGCAGCCGGGTACAGATATCTGTATCCGACGACGGCATCGGCATCGCGCCGAACGACCAGGCGCGTATCTTCGAGAAGTTCTTTCGCTCGGAGGACCAGGAGGTGCGCAACGTGCCCGGCTTTGGCCTGGCGCTCTACATCGCCCGTGGACTGTTGGCGGCGTTGGGAGGGCACATCTGGTTCGAGAGCACTTTGCGTGAAGGGACGACGTTTCACTTCACATTGGTATGTGCGGAGACCGGTTAGACTGGCGCAGAGGAACAAGGGAGCACGTGCGACTTTGTGACCTTGCGACGTGATTGGAGAGATATATGGCAAACGTAAAAATAGTGCCCCTGGGCGGCCTGGGGGAAGTTGGGAAAAATATGATGTGCATCGAGTACGGCCGCAATATTCTCGTCATCGATGCCGGGATGATGTTCCCCGAGTCGGACATGCCGGGGGTCGATTACATTCTCCCTGACTGGGGTTACCTGCGCGATAAGAAGGACCGCATCCGGGCGATGCTCGTCACCCACGGCCACCAGGACCACATTGGTGCGCTGCCGCACTTTCTGGAAGAGTTCGACGTGCCGGTCTACGCCACGCGCTTGACGCGCGGGCTGATCGAGGTGCGGTTGGAGAAGAGCCGCCAGTTGGACAAGGTGACGTTGAACACGTTCGCGCCGGGTGATGTGGTCAACATCGGCCCGTTTGTCGTCGAGCCCTACCACGTCTGCCACTCGATTCCCGACACGGTCGGATTGGGCATCACCACCCCGGCCGGGCTGATCGTCCACACCGGCGACTTCAAGTTCGACCACACGCCGGTGGACGGATGGCCCACCGACTACGCCAAGTTGGCCGAGTTCAGCGTGCGCGGCGTGCAGGTGCTTCTTTCCGATAGCACCAATGCCGATCAACCGGGTAACACGCCGTCGGAAATGGTGCTCAACGACGCCTTCCACCAGATCATGCGCGAGGCGCCCGGACGGGTGATCGTGGCGACGTTCTCCTCGCTCATCTCACGCGTGCAGCAGGTGGTCGACGTTGCGGTGAGCCATGGCCGGAAGGTGGCTATCGCTGGCAAAAGCATGATCGAGAACACGGAAATGGCGCGCGAGTTGGGCTACCTCGACATCGCCGACGATCAATTGATCGAACTGGATCGCATTGGAGAGCTCCCCCCGCGCGAAGTGTTGATCATGGCGACCGGATCGCAGGGCGAACCGATGGCCGTCCTCAGCCGCCTGGCGACCGGACGCCACGCGACGCTCACGATTGAACCCGGAGATACCGTCGTGTTGTCGTCTCACACGATTCCGGGCAACGAGGAAATGACCCACGCGGTCATCAACCGCCTCTTCCGCCGCGGTGCCGATGTCGTTTACAGCCCGATTGCGAACGTGCACGTCTCGGGCCACGCCAGCCAGGAGGAGCAGAAGTTGTTGATCAACCTGCTCAACCCACGCTTTTTCGTCCCCATTCACGGCGAACTGCGTCACCTCAAACAGCACGGCAAGCTTGCTCGGCAGGCCGGTATTCCCGAGGAGAACATCGCCGTGGTGGAAAATGGGTGCCCACTCATCTTCGAGGGCAACCGTCTGGTGGTCGGTGAGCGCATTGCGGGTGACCACGTCTACGTCGATGGGGCGCTGGTCGGTGAGACCGGCCCGCGCGTGATACAGGAACGAGACGATTTGAGCCAGAGCGGCTTCGTCGTTGCCGTTGTGCGCTACGACCGCAAGAAGGGCCAGGCTGTAGGCAAGCCGCGTATCCTCACGCACGGTTTTGTTTTTGAGCCCGACTCGGAGGACTTGCTCGCGCGCGCACAGGATGTGGCGCGCGCGGCAGCTTCCGTCCCGCCAAACACCGGCGAAGAGAAGGTCGAGAAGGAAGTGGAAGCGGCTCTCTCACGCTTTTTCTACCGTGAAACCAAGCGCCGGCCTGTGGTAACCGCCGCTGTGGTAAAAAGCTAGTAACTGCTCAGCCTGCGCCGGTCGAGTAGCCCCGAAGCGCAGCTGAGGGGCGTATCGAGGCCAAGCAGGCGGCTCGCGGGTCTCGATACGGGCTCTCACGGTGTTCGAGCCCTACTCGACCGACGCTCGCCGCTAGGCCTGAGCAGTTACAAAAGCTAACCCATTACCGAGGAGGAACAGAGTCGTGTTTGCGAAACGAAGTGTACCACTTTTGATGTTGGTGTGCCTGTTGGTGGCGTGTGGGCCTGCGCCAGCATCTCCTACGCCTACCGTGACGCCCGCACCACCGCCGACTGAGGCCGCTCCCACCGAAGCGGCCCCTACGCCCACCAAAACACCCGTCCCCACGGCAACGTCCGTGCCCGTGCCGACCGCGCCTGTGGTAGACGACGTGGCCGAAACCCATCCCGGCGGCGTGGTGGTGGAGAACGGCTGGGTGCAGTACACGGCAGATCCAGACACGACCGGCGTGCGTGCGCCGGTAGTGCTGTCGCTTTCAGTCCCGCCCACGTGGTGGTGCGTTGACTACGATCCGGCCGACGTGGAAGAGACGACCAGCGCGTTGGGAGCGGGTTTGGGTGACGATTTTGGCATGATCGGGATGATGTTGAGCATGATGGCCTCCGGTCGCGACGGCTGGTCGCACCTTTACTGCGTCACCGGCGACTTGCAGGCCTTTCTCGACAGCACGAATACTCAGGTCACTGTGTTGTCGTCTCGCCAGCAAGGGTTCACTCAGGCGATCGACCTGCTGAGCGATCAAGAGCGGAGCGATTGCGAGGTCACCGAGCTCGAGCTGTCTGGCTACGATACTGTGGCTGTGTGGTGCCCGGATGAGGCGGCCGGCCGGCACGAGTTGCGCTATTCCGTCTTGCTCGATCCGCCGTGGGTCGTGTCGCTGCAGTTCGCGACGATGGAAGTAGAGAACCGCGCCGAGTTGGAGGCGATTGCGCAGACGCTGGTGATTGGGGAATGATCGCGTCGGGGCACGGCGCGCCGTGCCCCGACGAGTTTACCCGAGTTTCGCCAGTGCCGCGCCGATGTGTTCCAGCGCCGCCTCGATGTTCGCCATCGAATTGGCGAAGCACAGACGCAAGTACCCCTCGCCGCCCTGGCCGAAAGCCCGCCCCGACAGCACGGCCACGCCTGCTTCCTCCAGCAGGTACTCGGCCAGCCAGTCCGAGCTTTTCCCGAACGCGGTCACGTTGGGGAAGGTGTAGAACGCGCCGCGCGGCATCTGGCAGCGCACGCCGGGAATGGCATTGAGGCCCTTCACCAGCACGTCCCGCCGCCTCTGGTACGTCGCTACGACCTCGTCGACCTGCTCCTGTGGGCCGGTCAGCGCCTCGATGCCGGCGTACTGGGTGAACGTGGCCGTGCAGCCGACGGAGTGCGTCAGCAAGAGGCCCACCCGCTCCGCCAGCGCTTCGGGCATGATGCCGTATCCCAGCCGCCAGCCGGTCATGGCGTAGGTCTTGGAGAAACCGTCGCAGATGATGGTGCGCTCCTGCATCCCCGGCAGCGTGGCGATGCTGGGCGCTTCCGCGCCGTCGAAGATCAACCGCATGTAGATCTCGTCCGAGAGCACCCACGCGTCGTGGCGCTGCGCGGCCTCGGCGATGCGTTCCAAGACCTCCAGCGGCATCACGCCGCCGGTGGGGTTGCCGGGCGAGTTGATCAGGATGATGCGCGTCCGCTCGTTCACTACCCGGTCGAAGACGTCCATGTCGAAGGCGAAGTCCGCCTCCTCGCGCAGTGTCACCGGCACCGGCACGCCGCCCATCACGCGGATCATCGCCGCGTACGAAGGGAAGCCGGGATCGGGGTAGATCACCTCGTCCCCCGGTTCGACCAGAGCCATGGTGGGGAAGAAGAGGGCCGGTTTGGCCCCCGGCCCCACGACCACCTGATCGGGTGTGAAAGCGAGCCCTCTGCGGCGGCCGGCGTCCTCGGCGATGGCGGCCCGCAGGGCGAGCACGCCCGCCGGTGGGTTGTAGCGCGTCTTCCCCGTGGCGATGGCGTCGATGCCTGCCTGCGTCACGTTGTCGAAGGTGGGCACATCCGGCTGGCCGATCTCCAGATGGATGATCTCGCGTCCCTGGGCTTCTAGCGCCTGGGCGCGTGCCAGCATGAAGTAGGCTCCCTCGGGGGCCAGGTGGGTCACACGATCCGCAAATTCCATACATTTCTCCTTCTGTGAGCAAATAAATTTGTGTGGGTAACTGCTCAGCATCGTTTCGCAGTTACCTTACCTCGCCACGGAAGAGAGGGAGTGGGGGTTTTGCGGACGGCTTCGCCGCCCGCAAAACCCCCATCTTTTCCCTTCGACGCGCCGAGCGGGTAACTGCCAGGCACACAGCCTGAGCAGTTACTGTGTGGCATAAATTGTCATTCTGAGCCGAAGCCCCGAGCGTTAGCGAGGGGCGAAGGCGAAGAATCTCACCATTTCGCTAGGCGGGTGGATTATTCGCCCTCGCTGCGCTCGGGCTCAGAATGACAATCGATCTGAACGATTCCCAGATTCGTGACTGATTTCGTGCCGTTAGCTTGCCTGGGCCAGGATTTCTTGGAGCTTCTCTTTCTTCTCTGCCTCCAGCGGCTTGGGCTGGTGCTCCTTGATGATCTCCTTGACCCGCTTGTTCAGCCGCTCGCCCAGTGTCGTCCCGCCGCGCTCCAGCCACGTCTCGCGGATGCTGCGGTCTAGCAGGCCAGGATACCAGAAATTGCGGAAACGCGCCAGTGTCTCTTGCGTGTCCAGGAAGTGGCCGCCCGGCCCGACCCGGTCAATCTCCTCGATCATCAGCATCTCATCGCTGACGTCGATGCCCTGCATCAGGTGGTTCGCCATCGCGATCAACTCGTCGACCAGCACGATCATCTCGAAGGAACCGGTCAGGCCGCTCTCCAGGTAGCCCACATCGTGGATCAGGTTGGCGCCGCTGAGCTTGGCCATTGTCACCGACAGCATCGCCTCCAGCGCGGCCTGTTGGTCGAGCACCTTGGCGTCGGTGCAGCCGGCGTAGCCCCAGGTGGGGATGCCGTACCAGCGCCCCAGCTCGGCCACGGCGGCCTTGGTCAACTGGAACTCGGGCGATCCGTAGCAGATCTGCACGGCCTTCATGTCCATGTGATGCACCCCCGCGCCGAAGATGAACGGCGCGCCGGGCTGCATCATCTGGTGGACGACGATGCTGCTCATGATCTCGGCCAGCGTCATCACCAGGCCGCCGGCCATGGTGACCGGAGCCAGTGCACCCATCTGCGGGGCAGGGGAGTGGACTACGGGCAGCTCGTACTCGGCCATCAAGAGCAGCTTGTCGATGGCCGTCTCCGACTGTTGGAGCGGCGAGCTGGGCTCGGAGTAGAGCAGGATGTGCTGCTGTTCGCGCAGCGCCTCGTAGCCGCCGGCCACCGCCGCGGCCATGTCGATCGCGCGCTGGCACGTGTCGCCGTCGTCGGTGACGAAGACGATGGGCTTGGTGGTGTGCTCCAACATCAGCGCCATCTGCACGTCGTAGCTCAGCTCGGGGGCGACGTCGGCGGGCAGGCCGATCGACATGACGAAGTCGATGTTGGGCAGCGCGTCGCACAGGTGGTAGCCGTTGATGATGTCGGCGGTGGTGAACTTGCGGTGCTCGCCGGTCTCGGGATCGAGCAGGTTCAGGCAGTCGGAACCGGTGCCGAAGTTGACCTTTTCACCTTCCAAGAAAACTGCGGGCGCGCCGTCGCGGTCGCACATCACCACGCGGCCCGGCACGGTGGCGATGGCATCCTCCACCAGGCTGGCGGGGAACTTGACCAGATTGCCGTCAGAGACGAACGCGCCGACCTCCTCCAGCATCTCCAGCGCCTCTTGGTGGTGGAAGCGGATGCCCGTCCGCCGCAACACCTCCAGGGCAGCGCGGTGAATCGTCTCGATCTGCGACTCCGAGAGCACCTGGAATTGAGGTGCTTGAAAAAGGACCGAATTTGCTGTGTTCACATGACCTCCTTAGGTTTAGAATAATTTGAACCGCTTAACTTCTGTCATTGCGAGCCGCCGAAGGCGGCGAAGCAATCTCCCTGATTGATCACGGAGATTGTTTCGGGCGCTACGCGCCCTCGCAATGACTAACTCAGAGATATCGTCTTGCTCTTAGTCTCTCCCCGCCAGCTCCTCCACCAGCGCGCGATGGCTCTCGCGGGTGATGGGGTAGCGCCAGGCAAAGAAGATAGACGCAATCAACAACACGGCTGGGATGGGGCCGGCGAAGATGCGGATGGCCTGTACGGCCTGCGGCGGTTGGAAGGGTAGATCCGCCCCCGCTGTGGGGGTGACGTAGCCGGTGAAGGCCAACGCCTGTCCCATAGCCCACAGGGCCAGGCCGGTACCCAGTTTCTGGAAGAAGGAGGCGAAAGCGTAATAGGAGCCCTCGCGCCGCTGTCCGGTCTCTTTCTGGTCGTGCTCGATGATGTCGGGGATCATCGACCAGGGAACGACGTAGGCGGTGGCGATGCCCAGGCCGGAGAGGGCTGCCAGGACGTAGGCCAGCGCGACCGCGTCGGCGGGCAGGGCGGCGATGCCCAACAGCACCACGGCCCACGTCACCGTGCCGATGATGAAGGCGCGCCGTTTGTCCAGCCGCCGCGCGATCCATACACTGATCGGGATGAAGAGGATGGCCGAGCCCTGCGCCACCAACACGAAGTAGTTGGCCTGGTCGGGCACGCGCAGGTGGTAGTTGGCGAAGTAGACCAGCACCGCCGAGAGGATGCTGGCCGTGGTCCAGCTGAGCAGGTACAGCCCCATCACCATCTGGAAGGGGCGGTTCTTCAGCGTCGCCAGCAGCGCGGTGCGCAGCGGCAGCGATTCCAGCTCTTCGTGCGAGGCGTACGGCCGGGTCACGCCGAAGACGACCAGCGGCGGGATAATCGACACCAGCCCCAACCCGATGCCGACGATGGCGAACAGGAGCTGTGTGTCGGTGATGAACCACCCCAGCACCGTCGCCAGGACGATCGCGCTCAGCGTGCCGGAGATGGAGAAGACCATGCGGTAGCCGTTGAGCGAGCTGCGCTCGTCGTAATCCGAGGTCAGGCGGGGTGTGAGGCTGTTGTAGCCCACGTGCACGGCGGTGAAGGCGGTGTCGAAGAGGATGAACGTGAGGGCGTAGTAGACCGTCAGGCCGAACTGGCCCAACGGCGGCACAAGCCACATCAAGATGAAGGAGAGTCCCAGCGGCGCCGCGCCGAAGAGGAGCAGCACCCGCCGCCTCCCCCAGCGGCTGTGGATGCGGTCGGAGAGCAGGCCGAAGAGCGGGTCGTTGATCGCGTCCCACACGCGCCCAGCGGCGACGGCCCACCCGGCGTAATCGGGCCGCAGCCCGGCCACGTCGGTCAGGAAGTAGAGCTGGAAGAACATCACAATCGCCAGCGGGATACTGGTGCTTAAGTCACCGGTGCTGTAGCTCAGCTTCATCCGCCGTGACAACCGTTGCGGCATCGAAGATTCAGTCCTTTGTTTCATTCGTTACCTCTTGCAATCTGCTCAATCATTCCCATTCCTGCAACGTATCTTCTCAAAAAGTGGGGGTGGGGGTTTTGCGGGCGGCGAAGCCGCCCGCAAAACCCCCACCTTCTCCCCGCTTTATTGAGGAGTTACCCTGCAACCTTGCAAAATATCGACCAGCACGTCGACATCGACGTTCCCGCCGGAGACGACGCAGGCGACCTTTCCCGCGCCGGCCCGGCCTGCGAGCGCGGCTGCTACCGCCACTGCCCCGGCCCCCTCGGCCGCGACGTGGGCGCGCGTCGCCAATATCCGCATAGCCTGGGCGACCTGATCCAGCGTTACCACCAGCGCGCCGTCCAACAGCCGGCTCGCCAGCGGCCACATTTGCGGGAAGACGAACGGCGCACCCATCCCGGTGACGAAACTGGGCGTATAGTCGACCTGCACCGGCTCTCCCGCCGCCAGCGACGCCGCCAGGGGGGCCGCGCTCGCCACCTCGCAGGCGTAGACGCGCGTCGCGGGGCGGGCGGCTCGCACCGCCGCAGCGATGCCGCAGCTCAACCCACCCCCGCCATACGGCACAAGGATGGCGTCCACGTCCGGCAGGTCCTCCAGAATCTCCAACGCAATCGTCCCGTTCCCGGCCATCACCGCCCGGTCGGCGAAGGGGTGGATAAGGAGACCCCGCTCGTATCCTTCGATAGACTCAGGATGCTCGTTGTGGTTCGAGCGGCGTTGAATCTCCTGGTACGTGGCGAAGGGCACTTCTACGAGGCGTGCCCCCCTTCGCGCGATTGCCTCTCGCTTCGTGGGCGGGGCGTCGTGGGGCACCACGACGGTACAGGGGATGCCCATCTCATGCGCGAGCCAGGCCAGCGCGCTTCCCATATTGCCCGCACTGGCGGTCCACACGCCGTGGGCCAGCGCGGCGGGGTTGGCGGAGCGCAGCGCATTTCCCGCCCCGCGCACCTTGAACGAACCGGTCGGTTGCAGGGCCTCCAGCTTGAGCCAGATTTCGGAGGGGGCACCGTCCACGTCCAATCGCACCAGCGGCGTGCGCAGCGCGACGTCGGTGATCTGCGCCCGTGCTGCCATAATCTCTTCCAGCGAGATGTGCCAGCCGGGCGTCGTCGCGTTGGAAACGTGACCTACAGCCATCTGCCCGTTCTTTGTCATTTCCTCATTTGATCATTTGTCATTCGCGCAGCGCCTGCTCCAAATCCGCAATAATATCCTCGGGATTTTCGAGGCCCACCGAGAGCCGGATCAACCCGTCGTCGATGCCCGCGGCGGCGCGTTCAGCGGGCGTCATGTGCTCGTGGGTGATTGTGGGCGGGTGCATGCAGATCGTGCGGCTGGTGCCGAAGGTGACCGCGTGGATGACCAGCTTCAGGCGATCCATCACCCGCGCGGCCCCCGGTATGCCTCCCTGCACGACGAAGGAGAGCATCCCGCCGCCGGCCGTCATCTGGCGCTGGGCCAGCGTGTGTTGGGGGTGTTCGGTCAGCCCGGGGTAGTTGACGCGCTCGACGCGCGGGTGCGTGGTCAGGAACTCGGCCACTTTCTGCGCGTTCTCGCTGTGGCGCGTCATCCGCAGGGAGAGCGTCTCGATGAACTGGAGCGCCAACCACGCCTCGAGCGGCTGGAGGATCGCGCCGATGAACTCGGTCGTGTTCCAGCGGATGTCTTCCACCAGCGCCAGCGGGCCGACCACGGCCCCGCCCAGCACGGTGGCGTTGCCGCACAGGAACTTGGTGATCGACAGGAGCACGATGTCGGCCCCCAGGTCCATCGGGCGCTGGAGCGCGGCGGTGGCGGTGGTGTTGTCGACCATGAGCGGCACGCCGTGCGCGTGAGCTACCTGCGCCACTGCGGCGATGTCGGTGACGAAGAGGGTAGGGTTGCTGGGCGTCTCGACCCACACCAGTTGCGTGCGGTCGTCGATGGCCTGGTCCCACGCGGCCGGATCGTTCGGGTCGGCCACGAAGCGGAAGGTGACGCCGCAGCGCTCGGGGAAGATCGCGGCGGCCTGCTTGTACCCCTCGCCAAAGATGTTGAGCGAGGTGACCACGTTGTCGCCGGGGCGGACCAAGGTGAAGATCAGGTTGAACAGCGCCTGCGACCCCGAGGCGGCGGTGACGCACGCCTCGCCGCCCTCCAGCGCTGCCAGCCGCTCTTCGAGCACGGAATTGGTGGGCGTCTTGGTGCGGCCGTAGACCGGGCAAGGGATCGTGTCGAAGCGCTCGTAGGGGTAGGTCATCGACTGGGTGATGGGCGGGACGAAGGCGCGGAACTTCTCCACGTCCCGCAGGGGATGGAAGCCGGTGTGAAGCGCGCGCGTGTCGAAGCCCAGGTGCGCGTCGGCGGCTGAGGCGGGCTCAGCATCGGGGTCGTAAACCCACGGGTCGGGCATAAAGAACGGCTTTTCTTC